>CAYFWG010000073.1:0-4790 GCA_964346775.1 uncultured Mogibacterium sp. | reverse complement strand
CTGAGCATATCGCTTACCTTGTAGTTTTCTCCCACGATAGCATAAATTGTTTCTTTATCTATGTCTTGCGAAACATGTGCTCCTTGAACAAATACATATAAGATTCCCGTGATTACTATCGGTACAGCAACCATGATCAACCCCGACGAAAAAGATGCTCTGAACAAAGCATTCCTCGTTAAAGGCCTGCTATGTGCGTCGGTTGCCGAATAACTCTTATGGAGATATCCGAAGACAGCGCATGCCGCAACAACTCCCGCGCCGATTGCGACGAGCATATTTAGGACATTTGTAACTCGCATACTCTCGTTCACGTAAGCTGAAATCAATTCAAACCTGCTATAGAAAATCAGAATCGGCAATATATTGATAAAGAAATATACAATTGTCAGGAGAATCGGGATGAGTTTAAAACGCCTTAGAGATTCTGTCATCCAGGCTTTCTCGGGATTAGTTTTCTTCAATTCCTTATCCTTCATATTAAAGGATGTCTTTGAAGTCATATTTCTCACCTCCCAGCTCATATATAAATACTTCCTCCAGAGATAAGGGTAGAATGTCCAAAAGCAAAGGGCTCGCCTCTGCAAAAGTAGCCTCTATATCGTCCAAGTCCCCCTTAACGATAAGCAAGTTAATCGAGCCGTGACTGTCTCGGTTGACGACATCAAGCTGTGAAATAGCCTTCTCTCCTACTTCCTTATTCTCAATGCTAAAAGCAACCTGCACCTTGCTGATTCCATCGCGTACAGATTCGATTTCTCTTTCCAGAACAGTCTTCCCGCTGTCAATAATTCCTATATAGTCGCATATAGTCTCCATGTCACGCAGATTATGCGATGAAACCAGGACACTCGTGCCTCTGTCCGAAGCATCATCGACGATCTGTTTCCACACGAGTTTGCGCACGATCGGGTCCAGTCCGTCTATCGGTTCGTCAAGCAATAGATATTGAGGCATTTTTGCAAGAGTCAAAGCGAACATCGCCTGCTTTTTCATACCCTTCGAAAAATTCCTAAGCGACGCATTCGGGTCGAGTTTGAAAAGCTCTGTCAGTTTTCTGCATCTATCTTCATTCCAGTTATCATATGTACCAGCATACTGCCTCGCCATATCTTTGATAGAGTAGTTGTTCGGGAAATATAATTCGTCAGGAATTAATCCTATCTTCTGCTTTACATCAGCATTTTCAAATACCGGACTTCCGTCGTATAGGATTTCTCCCGAATCACTCTTAAGGATTCCTGCCAAGTGTTTGATAATTGTGGTTTTTCCTGATCCGTTAGTTCCTACAAGTCCGTAAATGGAACCATCCTGTATATTAAGATTAATCCCGGCAAGAGCTTCTTTTTTACCAAACTTCTTATGTAAATCTCGAATCTCAATCATTTTTGCCACCTCCTGCCTTAAATGGATTCCCTGCTATTTCCATCAGCATTTCTTCAACATCGTCGCGCGAAAGACCGATATAATAAAGCTCTCTTACATTATGCTCTATTATCTTACCAACCCTTTCGACGGCTTCTTTATTCACATCTTCCTTCTCTCGATTGCAAACAAAAGTGCCCTTACCTGCAACAGTATATATAAAGCCCTGGCGTTCTAATTCCTTGAAGGACTTCTGCACTGTATTCGGATTCACTGCCAGAGTTCTCGAAAGATCTCTAACCGAAGGTAGTTTGCTATCCGCTTCAATAGCTCCACAGACAATCAATTCCTTGATGTTGTCTATGACTTGCTGATATATAGAAAGATGACTTCTCAAGTCGAGTTGAAACATAATGCCTCCTTTCTGTTTGAATATAAACTCTTTGTGTTCTAACTGTACTACTTCGCATACTACAGTGTCAACTTCTTTCTATAAAAATAATATTTTTGCATGAAAAAATCGCAGACTCTTGGGAATCTGCGATTTTTCCGTGATGTGTTAGTGTATATTAATCGGGTATTAGTTAATCAAATGATATAGCTTTAAAGTAATTATGCTGCGTGTCTGATAGAATTAATCTCCAGAGAAGCGCCTTCTTCAACCTTCTTGTCATCCTTTTGCATAAAAGCGAGGCCTGTCATATAAGCAGCTCCAAATGCAAATGATAAACCTAACAATACCGTACGCATGGTTTCTCCAGTTACCATAAAACTTCCTATAATCGATACTACGATTGCTGCGATAAAACATACCAATGCGATTGTGCTGTCTTTCATCTCAGTGCCCTCCTCTTCGTCAGTCTTTCTTGCAATTAGAATTTATCATGCTAAAATGAATTTGTAAAACTAATAAACTCAATGAATTACATTAATTTCTTTAATAACTGAAAAAGGAGATTCGAACGATATGGAGACCAGGAATTTAACGGCTTTTCTTCGTGTTGCAGAACTTGGGAGCTTTACCGCAGCTGCCACAGAGCTTGGCTATTCCCAAGGCTCAATTACCGTGCAGATCCAGCAGCTCGAGAAAGAACTCGGTACCAAACTCTTCGATAGAATGGGCAAATTGACGACTTTGACAAGCGATGGGAACGAATTCATCCCTTATGCTCAGTCCGTCCTTCAATCGATTCAAGAAGCGGAAAACTTCACCCTCGATCGCCACGAGATGAAGGGCCTTCTTCGTATATGCTCTTCTTTTTCTCTTGCTACAAATATACTACCGGGCATAATCGCAGATTTCAGCAGAGAATACCCTAATAAAGAAATAATCTTGCGTTGGTCTGACTACATGGAAGAGATGACGAGCAGGATGAGGCAAAACGAAGTAGACATCGTGTGCCATCTCGACACAAGGAACTTTTTCAGCGACACAGTTACTTTCTACGAAAAAAAGGAGTCCGTTGTTGCCGTAGCTAATAGGGACTATCCTCTCATAGGCAAGAAAAACGTTCAGCTTAGAGACCTCCTTCACGAGCCACTACTCGTTACGGAAAGAGCAATAGGACATACGAATTATCTCGAGAAGGTAATAAACGATATGGGAGAGGTTCTCAGGCCGACTATAGAAGTAAGTTCTTCAGTTGCCCTGAGGGAAGTCTTGATCAATAGCAACCGAAGCGCCTCTATAGTTCCATACCTCGTCGTAAGAGAAGCCGTCGAATCGGGCAAGCTTTTCCTTCTCGATGTTGAAGATCTCGACATTCCTATGTGGACTCAATTTGTATACCACAAAAGCAAATGGGTGAGCCCTGCTATGAAAGCCTTTATCGACTTCATGGCTGAACCCACCCTTGAATAACATTTATAGAGAATACATTCTATACATTCCCGCATATATACCGTCTTTCTCCATCAGTTCTTCGTGGCTACCCTCTTCGGTTATGCCTTCTTCAGTAAGAACTATGATTCTGTCCGCATTTCGGACAGTCGTCAAACGGTGTGCGATTGTTATCGTTGTTCTTCCGACGGTCAAGTCCGCCAAAGATTTTTGAACTATCATTTCGCTTTCATTATCCAAAGCCGAAGTCGCTTCGTCAAGGATTAAGATAGGAGGATTTTTCAGGAAGACCCTCGCGATACTTATCCTCTGCTTCTGTCCGCCGGACAGCCTCGCGCCTCTTTCTCCGACATAGGTATGATATCCGTCAGGCAGTTCTCTTATAAATTCATCAGCACCAGCCAGCTTTGCCGCCTGGACTATTTCATCCATGCTCGCTCCTGGTCTTCCGTATTCGATATTTCCTGCTATAGTATCCGCAAAGAGATATACATCCTGCTGCACCATTCCTATATTGGATCTCAGGGAGTGCAGGCGTACATTCCTTATATCTATATCGTCGACAAGAATCCTTCCTCTCTTTACATCGTAGAACCTAGGTATCAGGTTGCAGAAAGTGGTCTTTCTTTTTCCGCTCGGTTCAACAAGGGCTATGTTCCCGCCCGCCTTCATGTTCCGGTTGATTCCATTCAGTATATCTTCTCCGTCTCCGTAGTGGAATGAGACATCTTCAAAATCTATCCTTCCCTCTACGTCTTTAAGTTCCTCTGCATTTTCAGCATCGTCAACCTCTATGTCTGCATCCATAACCTCGATGAATCTCTCGATACCGGTGATGCCTTTCTGGAACTGCTCGGTAAATTCAACAACCCTGCGGATCGACTCGAGAAGCATGCCGATGTATAGGAGATATGCGATGAAATCTCCTGCCGTTAATTTGCCCTTCATCAGCAAAATAGAACCGAGTAAAACCACAACGATATACATGAGTCCATCGAAGAGTCTTGTTACGCTTCGGAAGGCCGCCATGTTTTTGTAGCTAACTCTTTTCGTCTCGAGAAAACGTTCATTTCCAGTGCTGAACTTCTTCTGTTCAACTTCTTCGTTTGCAAAAGACTTGGAAACCCTGATTCCGAGGAGGCTGTCCTCAACGTGTGCGTTGATTTCGCCTAGCTCTGAACGCTGCCATTTGAATGCGGCTCTGAGCTTCTTCCTATACCTCATCGCAAACAATATCATCAGCGGTATCATCAAGAAGAGAACCAGCGTCAGCATTACGTTAACTCTAATAAGAATTACAAATGCTACTACGATTTTGACCGCTGCGATAAAATATTCTTCCGGGCAGTGATGGGCAAATTCCGCTATATCAAAGAGGTCGCTTGTTATCCTCGAGATAAGCTGGCCTGTTTTGTTCTCGGAATAATATGAATACGAAAGCTCCTGAAACTTCGAGAAGAGGTCTCTTCTCATGTCGGTTTCGATGTTCGCTCCCATGACGTGTCCGGTGTTTTGCATATAGTAGTTCGCCAAGACGTCTACCATCCTAAGCAACATATATAGGGCGGTAATCTTCACAACTAGG
>CAYFWG010000072.1:0-6746 GCA_964346775.1 uncultured Mogibacterium sp. | reverse complement strand
TTCGAAAGTCTGCTCCGTGCGGAGCATTCCGGATGTGTACAGGATCGCATCTTCTGGGCCTGGGTACACATCCCGAGCTGCCATCGTGCGGATCTCGCGAAGCCCCTCTTCAGTAATAGGCAGCTCCGTAGCACCGTACATAATATTCTGTTCTGTTCCGGCAGTATGTCCGTGCCTTATTAGATATACTATCTGTTTCATATGATGTAGATTTTCAATACCTTTTTTCTGATTTGTTGAGTGATTATACCATATAAATCGTTTCATTTTGCACAATTACTGTGTATATTTCTCGTATGCGTGCCGGTAGCTCAGTGGATAGAGTGTCTCACTCCGAATGAGAAGGCCGCGGGTTCGATCCCCGCTCGGCACACCATACCCAAATCAATTATCCCAGGGACTTGAATCTTGCAGCTGTTCTTTCGACTGTTAAGATTCTTTTTTCTTTTCCAAGAATTCAGGCGTGAGGGATTCTTTGATTTTGGTCGGAGCTTTCTTGACCTCTTCTGCTATTATTTCCAATCCCGACGATAAGAGCTTGCCGAAACCCTCAGTAACCGCCTTCTGGGTTTCGTCATCCATTCCCTTCATCGCCTTGATCAAAGCTCCGAACGACGCTCTTTTATTTCCTTTAATTTCTGTAAAAGTATCAGCACCCGTCGCGTCGAGCAAGCCGAACATTGCAGAAATCAGCGCTTTTGCCTGCTTTCTATCCAGCGAATAGAACCATTTGCTGAATGTTTCTTCAACCAATATACTCGTTAATTTTTGTCTCTCCGCCTCTTTGAAACGGGTTCCAAGCACCTGCCATGTGTAAGGATTATGTTGCTTAACTCCAAGACCGTCGCTGTCGATTATTTTTCTCTCGTTCTTGTTGGAGAGCAGGATTCCGACAACTGAAAACTCAGGAATAAATACTTGGACCTTGTTTAAAATCCTCTGATACTCCGACGTCTGTACGACATCAGGGTTGAACCCCGGTCCGTCATTGGAATACACTGCGATTATGCTATCCTTACATTCTTCATCGCAAAATGCAACTGCATATACGGCTAGATTGCCACCTTTCGAGTGACCGCCGACCCTGACTTTGGCTTCGGTATTCCTGCACACGGAGCTCAAATAGTTTCTGGCGTGGTTCTGCCCCTCGGTTCTCTTAAGGTAGACAAAATTAAAATCTTCTCTCCAGCCTACTATCGTATTGTCGGTGCCTCGGTAAGCGACATAAATAGTTCCGTCTTCTAGAAAAAAAGTGATAGCCGCAAATTGAAACTCTTCTGCTTCGCTTATCTCTTTCTCATAATATCCAAGTTCGATTTTCCTAAAACGCTCGGACTCAGCCGCCTTATTTAAAGCCGTCGAAGGGTCGTTTCCGAAAAAGTCCTGACTTCTACCGAGATCGTTATATTTTTTCTGAGCGTCCTCGAGACTAAGCCTTTTTTCGCTTTTCAGCCCCTCAAGTATTCCATCAAAATCGGCATATGCGATTTCGGATAATATCAAATTATCAACCTCATTGAACGGAGAAGCTACCATAGAGATATCACCTCTCCAATCCAGGTAATCAATCATATTCATCTCTTGCACCTTTTTGCTCTCTACTGCAAATCCTCGCTTGAAGTTCCTGTCCGATAATTAATTTTAACACCGGGTTGAACATTATAACAGTACACATTTATATGGAAATTCTCGCCTTTCGTATCAACATCGGCAGCTTCAATATGAACCCCTCTCGCGACCAGCTCTTTGTCTTTGAATATCGGCGTCGCCCTATACAGAATTCTTCCTTCGTATCTTTTAATCCAGTTAATCGTGGCTGTTTCGTACGGAAGCATTCCCTTTGTGTTCATATATCTTGTCCCCGTAATCAGGTTCCTCGGCTCGGCACCCAGCCCCGACATGGCATACATCAGAAGGTGGCATCTGTTATACAAAGCCCCTCCGTCTTCTATACTCTCATATTGCTTCTGCTTCCAGCCGCTCGGATGTATGAAGGATATGTCTTCCCTATTCTCATTTGCCAAAGTGTCATAGCCAAAGCTTGCCGTGCACGTCCCGCATCTTCCTCTATAGTCCCTCTCCGACAGGTCGATAAATTTCCTCTTCGCCTTGGCATATTCTTCTTCTGTGAATTCCGGTCTGTTTTTGTTCAAAGCGTATGCCGGTCTCCCCGAGTATTCGGGTATTTCGTCTAGAAAAGCCGTCTTCTCGTTGCCTTTGTGGAGAAGTCCGATCGGGTTCAGAGCATCTTGAGATGTCTGAATATATAATATTCCGACGACAAGGAATAAGAGGATAGCAACGATTGTCTTGAATGCCTTACCTCTTCGTTTTTTTGTCCCATATTTTATTCTGTTTCTTCTGTAGTTTTGCATTTTGAAATGATTATATCACAAAAAGACTTGACTAAAACCCTTCGCACTAATATACTATTTGAGCGTGTGCACGAAATTACGTTCATGCCACAAACAGGAGCAGATCCACGATCGACAGCTCCGACACTAATAATTTATTTATAGTTTTGCCGAACCAGAATACGTTCCCAGTAGGCAGACCGAAAACATTCAAATGCACATCAGTGCAAAACGAATCGAGTAGGTGGAAAGGAATGCAAATGAAGTCATTTATTGCTAAGCCTTCAGATATTGACCGCAAGTGGTTTATTATCGACGCAGAAGGCAAGACCCTCGGTAAGATAGCTGTTGAAGCTGCTGTGACTACGTTATCGTCATCAACGCAGAGAAGGTTGCTGTATCGGGAAAGAAAGAAACAGACAAGATTTACAAGAGACACAGCGGCTATCCGGGTGGTCTCAAAGAGACAACTCTCGGCGAGATGAGAGCAAAGAAGCCTGAAGAAATCATCATTCACGCTGTAAAGGGTATGATGCCTAAGGGCAAACTCGGACGTCAGATGTTTAAGAAACTTAAAGTTTATGCAGGTGCAGAGCATCCACATACAGCTCAGCAGCCTGAAGAGTGGAATTTCTAGGAAAGGGGGAATAAATTATGGCTAAGACAATGTATCAAGCGACAGGCAGAAGAAAATCTTCCATAGCAAGAGTCAGACTTCTCCCTGGTTCAGGAAATATCATCATCAACAAGAGAGACCTGGACTCATACTTTGGCGAAAGAGATCTCGTTAAGAGCGAAGTTAAGAGACCTCTCGAGGTTACAGGAAACGCAGGAAAGTACGATGTAATCGCTACTGTTAACGGCGGCGGATTCACCGGACAAGCTGGAGCACTCAGACACGGTATCTCAAGAGCTCTTTGTGAAGTTGACGAAGAAGCTTTCAGACCTGTTCTCAAGGCAGCAGGCTTCCTTACAAGAGACCCAAGAATGAAGGAAAGAAAGAAACCAGGCCTCAAGAAGGCAAGAAAGTCAAGCCAGTTCAGCAAGCGTTAGTGAAAACCACCAACGAGATAATCTTACGGATTTTCAATACTACGAAAACAAATTGTTATATAAAGAGATGCTTTCCAATTGGAGGGCGTCTCTTTTTTTATAGTCGATCTCGCTCCACCCTGTTCGACTACGCTCTTTATAATCTAGTCCTTTACCTTGTAAATAAATCAAACATAAAATAAATATTGTCAACTCCGTATTTTACGTTATGATGTATTCCAAACCCGCTGATTTAAAATACATAAAATCTCACGATAACGTGAGAACCTTATGTTTTTACATATCGAGATATGCTATAATATAAATCACTTGGAGGTAATGCAATGGCAGTAAATTATGATAAATTATGGAATGTATTACAAGAAAAAGATATGACCAAAACGGAATTGAGGGAAGCTGCGGGAGTAAGCTTTAATGTTTTGGCAAAGATGAAAAAGAAAGAAACAATTTCCATGGAGAGCATGGGGAAAATTTGCACCGTTTTGGATTGTAACGTTGGTGACGTAATGGATTTTGTAATAGAAAATAAAAACAATAATAGACAAAAATATAAAACCATAGAACTTTTTGCAGGAGCAGGTGGACTAGCGTTAGGAATTGAAAAGGCAGGATTCGATACTATTGGATTAATTGAATACGATAAATCTGCGGCAGATACCTTGAAAAAAAATAGACCAAATTGGAGAGTAATAAATGAGGATATTCAAGAGATTTCGTCATTAGATTTAGAAAATTTTTTTAATTTGAAAAAAGGAGAGTTGGATTTACTTTCAGGTGGAGCTCCTTGCCAATCATTCTCATATGCGGGTAAAAGACTCGGATTAGAGGATTCCAGAGGTACACTTTTTTACCACTATGCTCTTTTCTTAAGAAAGTTACAGCCTAAAATGTTTTTGTTTGAAAATGTTAAAGGTTTGCTTACTCACGATAAGGGAAGAACTTATAAAACTATATTAAATATTTTTGAGCAAGAAGGCTACACCATTACTAGTGAGCATCGAAAAGTACTTAATGCCTGGGATTACGGTGTGCCACAAAAACGAGAAAGACTAATTACAATAGGTATACGAAACGATTTAGTAGGGAAAATCAATTTTACTTTTCCTAAACCTCACGAATATAAACCAGTCTTAAGAGATGTATTGCTTGATTGCCCCAAGAGCGAAGGGACTCAATACTCAGCTTATAAAAAAGAAATCTTTGAGCAAGTTCCACCAGGCGGATATTGGAGAGATATTTCCCAAGATGTTGCAAAAGAGTATATGAAAAGTTGTTGGAACATGGGCGGAGGAAGAACGGGAATATTAAGGAGATTAAGTCTAGACGAACCATCGCTCACAGTATTGACATCTCCTAGTCAAAAACAGACAGACAGATGTCATCCTTTGGAAGCTAGACCATTCACAGTTAGAGAAAATGCGCGTTGCCAGACTTTTCCCGATGAATGGAAATTCTGTGGAAGTGTAGGACAGCAATACAAACAAGTCGGAAATGCAGTGCCAGTAAATTTGGCCTATGAGATTGCTATAAAGCTCAAGGAAGGATTAGGGTATTTATAATGTGGTAATTAACATTTATAAGTGAAGAGAATTTTAAGCAACATGTTACTGATACAATAAATAAATATGGAGAAAAACTAGAGTCCTTTGATTTAAAACGGTTTAACAAAAATCTAATTGATCCGATAAAATTAATATTCGACAAAACTGTTTATGGTGCAACATGGGAAGAAATTTTTAGCAACGAAATTTTTAGACAAAGGGATAAATCAAACAATAACGATATTGGATATTTTCATCAGACAATATTTAAATATATGGACAAATGTCATGTTCCACCAAACGGAGAAGAAGGGGGATGGGATGTAATTTTTGAGGATGAGAAGGGCATTACCCTTCCTGAGGCTGGACAAGTACATAAAGTATATGTGGAAATGAAAAACAAGCATAATACTATGAATTCGGCATCTGCAGGAAAAACTTTTATTAAAATGCAAAACCAAATTTTGCAAGATGATGATTCAGCATGTTTCCTTGTTGAAGCTATTGCACAACGATCGCAAAATATTAAATGGGAAACTACAGTTGATAAACAAAAAGTTGGTCACAAATTGATTAGACGAGTTAGCTTGGATCAGTTTTATGCGCTAGTTACAGGACAAAAGGATGCATTCTATCAAATGTGCATGGTATTACCTTCGGTAATAGAAGAAGTTGTAACCTCTATGGAGGATGTACGTGTACCGAAAGATACAGTTTATGACGAAATCAAGGAATGGTCAGAACATCTAGATATCAATGATAACAATTTAGCTATTGCAATGGCTATATATATGTTAGGTTTTGGGGGATATGCAGGTTTTCATTAGTGCCTCCCAATCAAAGATGCTTGTCGCATAGAAAAATCCCAGCGATTTCTCGCTGGGACAAAAGTCTAACTTTGGGGGGTCACCTCAATATCCGAGGGATTTTTCTTCTTATTCTTTGATTTCACTTTTATTTACCTTACCCTTTTCCGAGCGCTTCTTTACAAGCAAATATATCGACAAACATATACACAGAACACCAATACCAACGACTATCACAAGCGGAAATTCACCTAAATAGTTTATAGCATTTGTATAGGAACTTCCTTTCAGCTCCATCTCCCATGCTTGTACTTTATAAGTAAGTACGCTTGCAATGGCAATACTGATAACCCCTACGCTTAAAAGCACTATACTCCAAGTGTTTAAATTTCTGATTTCTTTTTTTGAAGTTTGCTCATTATCCACTTGCGTCCCTTCGACTATACCCTGAGATTCATTATATTCTTCTAACGAATCGTATGTGTCTATAAGAATATACTCAACTGGAACATGAAAGAATTTACTTAACTTCAGAATATTATCAGTATCTGGAGCGACTACCCCTAACTCCCACTTTGAGATTGCCTGTCTCGATACATTGATTTTTTCAGCTAATTTTTCTTGTGATATTCCATTTTCTTTTCTTAGCTCCTGGAGTTTTTCACAAAAGCGCATATCAATCCCCCTATAAAGTTCTTGCTACGTATAAGTTGTTCTAACAGCTAAATCTTAGAATATTTATTTGACCTTGTCTAGCAACTCCCCTTTTCATTTGCGCAACTAGAATAGGCATTTTACCGATACTAGCTTATATCACCTTCAAAATCCTACTTCTTCAGTTCCATCTCATTTCTGTGGTCTTCAAGGAATCTTCTGCGGTATTTTAGGGCGGAGTAGTCACCGATTCTCTCCATGTATATGAAATCCGAAGCTCCACCTACGGCACCGACAATAGGGATGCCCTGCAGGAACTTCATGTAGAGTAGCGCGCG
>CAYFWG010000071.1:2628-6760 GCA_964346775.1 uncultured Mogibacterium sp. | reverse complement strand
AAGGTAAAAAGCTTAGCCCTAGGTTTCGTAAAGTTATGGAAAAATATGGACAACAAGGCGTAGATGCTCTCCAACAATTAACACCGAAAGATAGTGGGGAAACGGCAAACTCCTGGTCATATAATGTCGAAGATTGGGGTTTATCTTTTTCCAATTCAAATATAAATAATGGCGTACCAGTTGCCATTCTTATCCAATATGGTCATGCTACTAGAAGTGGTGGCTATATACCAGGGCGAGATTATATAAATCCTGCTTTACAACCAATATTTGATCAAATTATTAAAGATTTGGATAGGGAGGTGAAGAATTTATGAGCGATAAAGTTGATGAGCGGATTGTTGAGATGTCGTTCGACAATGCAAAGTTTGAGAAGGGTATAAAACAATCACGGAAATCATTAAAAGAATTCAATAAATCCTTAAATTTCGATGGTGCAATTGGTGGCGTTGAGAAGTTTTCAGCATCATTTACTAAAATGGGCGTTGTTACTTTTAGTATCCTCCAAAATTTAACAAATCGAATTATAAACTTTGGGGTTAAAGCGGTTAAGAGCTTTACCTTAGCCCCACTTACAGAAGGTATGGGGGATTATAATACTAAACTAACAACCATGCAAACCATCACAAATGCAACAGGAAAATCTATAGCGGAAGTTGAAACTTACTTTGCACAACTCGATGAATATGCTGATAAAACAATTTATAACTTAACGGATATGACCTCGTCATTAGCTAAGTTTACGAATGCAAACGTCGAGCTTGATAAATCGATACCAGCTATTAAAGGTATAGCTAATATGACGGCTCTTGCGGGTCAAGATGCAAATGCCGCTGCAGTAGCAATGTATAATCTATCACAATCTATTGCTGGTGGTTTCTTAACAACTCTGGATTATAAATCACTAAACCTGGCAAACGTTGCTACATTTGAGTGGAAGAACCAAATGATTGAGGCAGCAGTAGCGGCTGTCACACTCAAGAAGTCTACGAATGGATACGTTACATCTACTGGTAAAGCATATAGTAGTGCTCAATTATTCACAGAAGGTCTTAGCCAACAATGGGCAACAACCGAAGTAATGTTAAAAGTTCTTGGCGACTATGGTGACGAGACAACGGCTATTGGAAAGAAGGCACAGGCCGCCGCACAGG
The DNA here is from genome assembly GCA_964346775.1 of uncultured Mogibacterium sp. GTDB lineage: Bacteria > Bacillota > Clostridia > Peptostreptococcales > Anaerovoracaceae > Crickella. Next base: position 5,606 of record CAYFWG010000071.1, on the reverse strand, counting down.
ATGTTAAGTCGTTTGGAATGATGATCGAAACTTTACGTGCCGCGATTGGTACCGGATGGACTAGAACATTCGAACTGATATTTGGCGATCTAGAGGAAAGTAAATTTCTCTGGACGAATATAACTAACGCAGCCTCTGCTGTTCTTGATACAATTGCAAATGGGCGTAACATAATGCTGGAATTCTGGCATGATAATGGTGGACGAGAAGCATTCATAAATGGTCTACGTAATGTAGCTATCGCTTTAGTTACTGTTTTATTAACTATATCAAAAGCAGCAGATCAAATATTTCCACCGAAAACCCAAGAACAATTTGTTAAAATGTTTAAAACTTTTGAGAATATTACTAGTAAATTAATAATTAGTGAAAAAACAGCAGATAAATTAAGGAGAACATTTGCTGGATTCTTTGCTGTTATTGATATCGGCGTTGAGGCTCTTAAATTTCTGGGCGGTATTCTAGGCCAAATTATCAAGGTATTCTTTCCTGGTTTCGGTGGTGGTGTTTTAGAAATCACGGCGAATATTGGAGATTTTCTGGTAGCACTCCATGATATGATTGTGAATGGAAACGTATTTGGAAACATGCTAGGTTATACTGGTCCAGCTATAGAAAAATTCGCAACTTTTCTCAAGAATGCCTTTTATGCAGTTGTTGGTTTCATAGGCGGATTAATGGATGGCAGTATTACATTAAAAGAAGTCGGACAATCAATTGTTCGGTTTGTTAGCGGAATCAAGGACTTCATAATACTTCTATTCCAGGGTAAGACTGTATCGATTGCTTTCGCTAGTACATTTACAGATGTTGGTAAAACATTTGAGAAAAACTCAACAGAAGTTAGTGGTTTTGCATCCGTCTTTAGTACCGCATTTGATAGGGTTAAGAAATTTGCATCCTTTACGACATCTAAAGTATTACCCGTTCTGCAATGGCTCGGTGACAAAATAAGTAATATTACATTAAAAGAAGTTGGCATTGTGGCGATAGGCGTCGGTCTTATCGCACTATCAAAATCACTCCTTAGATTTTTCTCTCCCATATCGTCAGTTCTCGAGAGCTTCTCATCCGTGTTAAGGTCTGTATCCGGAACAATCAAAAGTTTCTCGATGAATGTTAAAGCCAATGCATTATTTACAATATCAAAAGCGATAGTTTTATTAGTTGGGTCCTTAATCGCTTTAACTCTTATTCCGACTGATAAATTAGCAATAGGTTTAGGCGCACTAACTATTATAATGGGTGAACTTGTTGCTGCATTATTACTATTATATAAAATTGAAGATCCAGCGTAAATAGGTCTTCAGTTAACTGCGTTATCCCTTGGTTTATTTATAATCTCGAAAGCCGTTGCAAAATTCTCAGATATGAGTTGGGAGGGTCTTGCTAAGGCTGGCGTCGGTGTTGCAGGATTTTTAGGAATCTTATTAGGATTTATTAAATTAATTGGTGAAAAAGATATCGGCAAATTTGATGTAGGACTTCGAAAGTTCGCGGCGGGTCTTATAGCACTCGGTGGTGCATTATTTATACTTGGCAAAATACCATTTGGTTCACTTATTCAAGGTGTTGGCGCCATAGCAGCTCTTTTAACAATCCTAGTAGTTTATTCAAAACTCATTAATGGATTAGATCTAGCAGTAGCAAGTAGTGGGATGGTTAAGCTTGGAATTGGTTTGATAGCCATTACCGGCGCTTTAGCAATACTCGGTAATCTTAAATTTAGCACGTTACAACAAGGTTCTGTAGCCCTTTTAGCTATGTTGGCAACTCTAGGTTTTTATTCAAAACTCGTTAATGGATTAGATCGAGCAGTAGCAAGTAGTGGAATGATTCAGTTTGGAGTTGGTTTGATTGCCATTACCGGCGCTTTAGCAATACTCGGTAAGACACCATTTGACGTACTGGCGAAGGGCTCCATTGCATTATTAGCATTATTAACCACATTAGCTTTATTCGTTACCTTAACGGATGGTAAAGATTTGGCTGTTACCGGCGGGTCCCTCATTGGTCTTGGTGTTGGTTTATTGGCTATGAGTGGGGCATTAGCAGTATTTGGATCCCTAGATACAAATAAACTAATACAAGGGGGTGTTGCTGTTGTAGCCCTGATGGCTGCAATAGCCGCTTTTATAAAATTAACACGCAGTGGAGATTTGGGAGTTTCGGCCGGTGGTATAATTGCGTTTGCATTAGGTATCGGAATCTTATCTGGCGTATTAGCATTATTAACCCTATTAGATACCACATCGTTGATAGCGGCTGCAGGTGCCATTAGCATGTTAATTGCGACTATTGGTTTATTTAGTGCCATTACAAGTATCGGATCGTTATTAGGTTCGGCACTTGGCATAGTTGCGTTTGCAGTTGCTTTGACGGCCCTAGCAATACCAGTTTCAATTATATCTGGCATACCATGGCAACAACTTGCAGTAACTGCCGGCACTATAGTTACAGCAGTTGGCATGTTTGCCTTAGTGTCTGCATTAATGCCTGTGTTTGCTGGTGTAGGCCCATTAATCGCCCCAGCTTTACTTGGCGTTCTTGGTGTAGCAGCAATCATTGCTGAAATTGGAATATTGATTGCTATATTTGGCGGTTTGTCTAAAATACCTGGTGCCACAGACATCATTAATAGTGGCGGGGAATTCCTATTAGCAATTGGTACAGCCATCGGTAATTTTGTTGGTGGTATTATTGGCGGAGTAGGAGAAGGTATAACGGCGGCACTATCTGCAATAGCTGATAATTTAACAGACTTTGCCAAAGCTATACAACCGTTCTTCGAGGCAATTAAAGGCGTCGATTCAGACGGAGTACAGGCTGTTAAATATCTGGCAGAAACAATGATGTTATTAAGTGGGACTGCTGTGCTAGAAGGATTAACTTCATGGTTAACTGGCGGAACTTCTTTGTCTGCATTCGCAGCTGAGTTAAAAGCATTTGCTCCTGATTTTACCTCATTTGCAAAAGTG
>CAYFWG010000071.1:261-2618 GCA_964346775.1 uncultured Mogibacterium sp. | reverse complement strand
GTCTACCAAATCAAGGCAATTCTGTAGCTAAATGGTTTGTCGGGGATAATACACTCTCTATGTTTGCAGCAGAGTTGAAAGCATTCGCTCCCGATTTTGTTGAGTTTGCAGATATAATAGCAGCAGCAAATATAAATGAAGGATTAGTAGATACAACAGCCAATGCAGTACGAACAATGTCTGAGGTAGCAACGGGTCTACCAAATCAAGGCAATTCTGTAGCTAAATGGCTAGTAGGTGACAACACGCTATCTATGTTCGCAGCTGAGTTAAAAGCATTTGCTCCTGATTTTACCTCATTTGCAAAAGTGATATCAACAGCCAAGATCAATGCTGGGCTAGTTAATACAACAGCCAATGCTGTAGGTGCAATGTCTAAAGTAGCTGAAGGTCTGCCAAATCAAGGTAAATCAGTAGTATCCTGGTTCGTAGGCGATAATACGTTGTCCACATTCGCGGATGAACTAGTTAAATTTGCGCCGAAATTTGTTGAATTCGCTGATACTTTTGGTAATGTTAAAACGACAACAATTATGCCGGGAATTGAGGCTTTGAATCTCTTAATCAATACGATGAAAGTATCTGGCAAAGAGACAATGAATAATCTGGCTAAAGGTTTTGAAAAGAATAAAGCATCCACCATCAAGAAAATTAAAGAAGTATTAGAAGACATTGTTGACTCAATCAAAAAGTATAACAGCAATATGACTACTAGCGGTGAAAATATTGTTAAAGGCCTTATTAAAGGCATGAAGAATAAGCAGTCTGATATTCGTAAAGCGGTAAAAGAGACCATAGTCGACACCGTTAACGATACAATTCATACCGAATTTGATATGCATTCACCAGCTAAGACAACAATAGAAGATGGTAAAAATCTTGTACAGGGTGCTATTGAAGGCGTTAAACAGAAGAAAGATGACCTTATCGATAGCATTAAATCCGTAACAAAAGATGCAGGAGATAGTTTTAGTGATTCTTCCTTAACCACAGGTCTTGAGGGGCTACTGGATACTTTAACTAATAATTTTGGGCTTGGCGGTAAAGATGCTGGCGATGCTTTCGGAAATGCTCTTAATAATTCCGCATATACTGATGCTCTGAATGGGCTTAATACTAATAGTGAAGCCACACTGAAAAAAGTTAAGACCGAATTCGAGAAATTTAAAGAATGGCTTGACGAGGAGAAGTTTTATTCCAGAATCGCTACTGCTGGCGAGATAGCAGCATGGGAAAAGCAACAAGAACTTTATAACAAGGGTACAGAAGAACGAAAAGAAATAGATCGTAACCTTTATACTCTAGCTAATCGTCTCGTCGAAGAGAGATATCAAAATGAGATGGATGCTATCGAGAAAAAGAACTACTACGGCAGGCTATCCCTAGAAGAAGAACTTGCTCGTTATCGTAAAATGAAGAAAACGTACGAGGTCGGCTCCAAAGAGCGTATGGCGATAAACCGTAAAATCTTTGAACTCGAAAAGAAGATTTATGAAACACAGAAAAAGTACATAGAAGACATTCAAGCAGCACAAACTAAAGCAGCAGACGATAGATTAAAAGCTCAACAAGATTACAACAAAGCAGTTTCTGATGCTGAGGAAGATGCGGCAAAAGATCGTACAGACGCAAATAAAAAATATAATGAAACGATCGAAAGCGCTGAAGAGGAAGCTGCTAAGAAACGCGCAGATGCATATGATAAGTATAATAGTGCAATAAAGAAATCTTCAGAAAAGAACGCTAAGGACAGACTTAAATTAGAAGAAGAACTATCTAAAGATCTTGAGGATATTCAATCTACACTACTATCTAATGTTGACGCTGCTGAGAAGAAATACACAGACGCTGTGAAATCTAGAGCAGATACAATTTATGGATATTATAGTCTGTTTGATTCTGTGAGCGAACGGGAAATTACAACTCCCGAAGAGATGCTTAAAAATCTATCTGACCAAAACGCAGCAATTGAGGATTGGCGTTATTCACTACATCAGTTGGAGGCACGTGGTGTATCTGATAAGTTGCTTGACGAACTTCAACAACTTGGTGTCTCATCCAGCGGTCAATTAAGTGCTATGTTAGCTATGACAGATGAGCAGTTACAAGAATTTGTCGCTATGTTTGATCGTAAGCATGAAATAGCCAATACTCAGGCAGTAAAGGAATTAGTCGATTATCGTTCAGAGATTAATGATGAAATAGCGGCTCTATATACTCAGGCTGATATAGATATGAAGGCTCGTATAGATAAGTATAATTCAGATTTAGATGAGATGAACGCTACGTTACGCAGTGAGTTAGATGAAGCACAAGACACATTAGCAACTTCCATGAACGAGATCAATGCGACATTG
>CAYFWG010000071.1:0-210 GCA_964346775.1 uncultured Mogibacterium sp. | reverse complement strand
ACAACTATGGAGACAATTCATGATAAGACCACAGCCGAGTATAAAGCTCTAAATAAAGACTTAAAATTAGAACTTGAGAATATGAATACTGAAGTTGATACTCAATTAGCAACCCTAGCAACAACATCAGAAACAAAGACCGAAGAAGCAGCTTTAGCTATGTCTGATAATATTGCCGAAGGCTCCGTTGAGGTAAAAGAAACACTCTCA
>CAYFWG010000070.1:2665-6813 GCA_964346775.1 uncultured Mogibacterium sp. | reverse complement strand
ACACCGATGGAGACGGCGATATAGCCTCTGCAGTAAGACGAGCATATCCTAACAAAGAATATGCCGACTTGATACCAGTTGAGGGAGATGGAGTAAGCGGATTTATATCAGATCCCGGCACTACAAAAAACACCAAAAGAGGACAATTGTTCTTTGTTAACGGGAGATTGGTCAACAGCAAAGTCATCGAAAAAGGTGTCGATAAGGGTTATGGCGATAGAATCTTCTCAGGATATCCTATTGCAATCCTTTTCATCGACGTTATGCCCGACACAATAGACGTAAACATCCATCCGGGAAAAAGGGAGATTAAATTCCTCAATTCAAACGAAATAGTCGATAGAATATCCGAGACGATTTCCTCTGTTATGAAAACCAAAGAATCAATACCGTCTTCAAGGCCTTCATTTTTGAAGGACAAAGACAAGGCAGATATTCAGGAAATATCGGAGCCTATAAATATTAGAGAATATCTTTTAGGTCTTAACCGAGAATCTAATAAAGATATTTCAGACCTGGAGAAGACATACGAAGAGAGGATAGTTAATTTCTCAGAAACTAAATCAGAAGTAGGGGAGAAAGCTCCTTCTTACAAAGCTCCTTCTTATGAACACAAGCCTCCTCTTAATCCTGAAATAGATATTAACAAACCGATAATAACTCCTTTTAATTTTGACGAATTATTATTCAAAGGATATATTTTTGATTCGTATATAATTATGCAATCAGAAAATGCAATTTATGTACTGGATCAGCATGCTGCTCATGAAAGGATTTTTTACGAAAAACTTATAAGGAATTTCAGCTACAAAGAGCAGATTCCACAGCCGATGCTTCAACCAATAACCATATGGACCAGTGCCGATGTTTATAATGCCGACCGAGATTGGATTCAAAATCTAAGCAAAATGGGTTATGATATAAGTGACTTCGGGGCGAATACTTTCATCATTAGAGGAATTCCATCGTATATGTCAGTTGAAGAAGCGGAAGGCTTTGTAGCTGCATATCTGGAGGCTCTGGATCAAAGCGATTTAAGCACAAATCGTATAGTCGTCGACAAACTTATCATGACTTCGTGCAAATCGGCTGTAAAAGCAAATAACAGGCTTTCCGAGCATGAAATTACAGAATTACTGGACAATCTTTCTCAGTGTGACAATCCGTTCAGCTGTCCTCATGGAAGACCGACTTTTTTCAAGGTCACAAAATATGAAATAGAACAATCATTTAGACGTAAGTAGAGGAAAAACAATGTCAGAAAATAAAACCGTTTATATTATTACAGGTCCTACAGCTGTAGGAAAGAGCCAAGTAGCTTTCGACCTCGCACAAAGAATCGATTGAGAAATCGTCAATTGCGACTCGATACAGCTATATAATTATATGGATATCGGAAGTGCTAAACCTTCCGAAGCCGAAATGTCTGTCGTCAGACATCACCTTTATTCTATTGTCAACCCTGACTACAATATGACTGTTGCAACATACCAGAAACTCGCTTTGACCGTTATAGACGATATTCTCGCACGTGGCAAAACGCCTATACTTTGCGGAGGAACTGGTCTATATCTCAATTCGCTTCTGTACGATATGGATTTTGCACACAATCAGGGAAACCTCCAAAGACGCTTGGAACTTGAACAAATGGCGGATGAGAACGACAACGAATATATGCACCACTATCTTGCTGCAATAGATCCTGAGTCGGCAGAAAGAATACATCCTAACAACATCAGAAAAATCATAAGGGCAATCGAAGCTTACGAATGTGGGGATTCTATCAAGTCTCTTTCTTCATGTCCGGTAAATCCGAAGTACGATTTCAAACTCTTTTCAGTCGTTATGGATCGCAAGGATCTTTATGAACGCATTAACAAGAGAGTCATCTCTTTAATAAAGAACGGTTTGGAAAAAGAAGTCCGCAGCCTTCTTGAAATGGGCTACGATTCTTCAACACCAGCTCTCAAGGGAATTGGTTACAAGGAAATGATAGAATACATCGAAGGCAGGGATACTTTCGAAGAAACAGTTCTGAATATCATGAAGAATACAAGACGTTATGCAAAAAGACAGATCACCTGGCTTAACAGATACGACTATGCTATACCAGTAGAGGTTAAAAAAGACTACAATACCGATTCTATAGTGGATTTAATCCTGAAGTATTAAAGTTATGGGTAGAACGACTTACGACAACAAAGAACTTAGAATACACAACAAAAGCGATAGGCCTGACAATATCGTTCAGAAGGAAAATGATATTTATATGGCGTGCGAAGCTATACAAAAGGAATTGCCTTCCTTTCTCAGGTCTTATTTTACGTTCTTGAAGGGTAATGTGCTGCCTATGACAAGGTTGGCATACCTTCACGATATCAGGTTTTTCTTCACCTATCTTATTAACGAAACTGATCTTACCAAGGCGGAAATAATTAAAAACGTCACCTCAGATGAAATCAACGGAATTGTCGCACAGGATATTAACCTCTTCATCGATTATTGCCGTAAATATCTGGTCGATAATGGAGAAATGGTAACAGTATACGAGAACAACAACCGTTCTCTTGCTAGAAAAAAATCTTCACTCTCAGTCCTATTTAAACAGCTTTATAGAGATGGTCTCGTCGAGAAAAACATCACGGACGGATTTGACCCAATCAAGGTTGCAAAGCCGGGGGAGAGGGAGGTAAAAGCTCTTCAGGATGACGAAGTAATGATAATGCTCGATGCTGTAACTAATGGAACTGGACTAACTCCACACGAGAGATCGTACTGGGAGAAAACCAAGCTCAGAGACAAAGCGATACTCGTGCTTTTTGTAACTTATGGGCTTCGACTAAGCGAACTACAACAGTTGAACGTTTCCTCATTTAATTTTTCGAGAGGGGAGTTCAAGATTTTTCGTAAAAGAGGCAAGGAGTCGATAATGCCTTTAAATAAGTCTGTAAGCTTTGTTATCGATGATTACCTCAAAAACGAAAGAAACAACGTCGTAATCCAAAATAACGCCCACGAAGACGCATTATTTCTATCTCTTCAAGGGAAGCGAATTACAGAAAGAGCTGTAAGAGACCTGGTTAAGAAATACACCTCTATAGCCCTCAACACGACAAGAAAAACCGGCTACAGTCCGCACAAATTAAGAGCTACGGCTGCAACTTCACTTATCGGAAGAGGAAACTCTATCTACGATGTTCAGGCTTTGCTCGACCATGAACAGGTCACAACAACACAGCTTTACGCTAAACACAAAATGAATGTAAAAAGAGATCTCGTAAACGACATGGAATGGGAACTCGAAAGAACGGATGACAAATAATAATGATAAATAGCAAATATGCCGATTACCTAACTAAAGAATTTGGAATATCGCCCAATTCTATTAATCTTGTTAACGAGGTCGAAATCAAGCTTTCTGAGAGATTCAAAGAAATCGACGATATCACTTCAGTATGCCAGCTGAAAATCCTCAAGGCCTTTCAGGACAATCATATTAACGCTACTCATTTCGACTGGAGCACAGGATACGGGTATGACGATCCAGGCAGAGAGGCTGTAGAAAGGGTTTATTCTTCTGTTTTCAACACAGAATCTGCTTTGGTGAGGCCTAATATAGTAAACGGGACCCACGCAATAGCATCGACACTGTACGGAATATTGAAACCTGGCGAAGAACTTATAGAAGCGACAGGAAAACCCTATGATACGCTTGAAAATGTTATAGGAAAATACAACACTGAATTTGAAGGAACTCTTCTTGACTACGGAATATTGTATAAAGAAGTTCCACTTAATAAGGATCTCGACGTTGATCTCGACGCAATTAGGGAAGCTATAACAGAAAAAACCAAGGTTGTCGCAATGCAGCGATCCACAGGCTATGACTGGAGACCTGCTATTTCCTTGGAAAGCCTCAAGGCTGTAACCGAAATGGTTCATTCGATTAACCCGAATATTACGGTAATGCTGGATAACTGCTATGGCGAATTTGTCGACTCGTATGAACCGACAGATTTCGGCGTAGATATAATGGCAGGCTCGTTGATAAAGAATCCTGGCGGTGGTATAGCTCTATCTGGAGGATATATAGTCGGCAGAAAAGACTTAATAGAGAGAGTTTCGTATAGGTTGACATGTCCGGGCAT
>CAYFWG010000070.1:0-2655 GCA_964346775.1 uncultured Mogibacterium sp. | reverse complement strand
ATAGGTTCTGAATGTGGTCTTACTTACGGCCAAAACAGACATGTTCTTCAGGGGCTTTTCCTTGCTCCACAGGTTGTAAATTCAGCCGTGAAAGGTGCGATGCTCACAGGTCTTATATTCAATGAGCTCGGTTATGAGGTAATGCCAGAAGCGATGTCACGTAGAAGCGACATTATACAGGCTATTAAATTTCTCGATCCAGAGAAGACTGTTACTTTCTGCCAAGCTATTCAATCCGCTTCTCCTATTGATTCATATGTTACTCCGCTTCCTTGGGATATGCCTGGTTACCAAGATCAGGTTATCATGGCTTCAGGCTCATTTGTTCAGGGATCTTCTATCGAACTCAGTGCAGATGCACCTCTGAGAGAGCCTTACATAGCTTATTTTCAAGGAGGAATTACATACGACCATTCGAAGTTCGGATTATTGAAAAGCATTGACTGGTTATCCAAGAAGGGGATGCTTTAAATAAATTAGTTTATGAAAGATCAAAACAGGAAAATCTTAATAATAAAGCTGCTGGCTCTAGGATTTATTTTAATCGGTATTCCGTTAATTATTTTTTTCAACTACAGGGATACATTATTAAATATTTCTTGGATTAGTAGAGAGCTTCCGATTTTTTTGAATAAACATAAAAGTGAAGCTGTTTTCATTCTTTTCGGTTTGCAAATAATGCAAATTATCATCTGCTTTATACCAGGACAACCGATTCAGTTCGCAGGCAGTTATATATTCGGAGTCTTACAGGGATATCTAATATCTATTATCGGCGCAATTGCCGGGTCTATTATTACATTCTATCTTGCAAAAGTCCTCGGAAAAGATCCAATCTGCACTCTATTCGACAACGAGAAGGTAGAATATTACAGAAAGAAATTGAACTCGGGAAAAGGGCTGACAATTCTATTCTTTATTTATTTTATACCAGGGCTCCCCAAGGATATTCTGGGATATGCATCTGGAATTTCCGATATGAACATCAAATCATTTATTCTAGTTTCAACACTTGGAAGATCCCCGGCTATGTTCGGAAGTTTACTCCTGGGCTATTTCTTTAAAACAAAGAATTTCATTGCTATTGCAATCCTGAGCCTTGTTATAACTATAATACTTGCGATATTCTTCTTTTACAGGAAAAAAATCTATAAATTCTTTGACCAAATTGAAGAGAAAAGTAATTCAAAAAAGGAAAAATAAGAGGAAAATAAGAGGAAAACAATGTCTAAACAATCGACTTCAAAAACCAACGCTATGAGACTTCTCGATAGTCAAAACATCTATTATGAAACTTCAGAGTACGAGTACGACGAGTCTGATCTATCTGGCGAACATGTGGCTAAAGAGCTGGGAATATCCGAAGATGAGGTGTTTAAGACTCTCGTGACACGTGGTGACGATAACTTATTATATGTATTTTTGATCCCTGTTGCAGGCAATCTTGACCTAAAGAAAGCTGCTGCAGCCTCTGGTAACAAGAAAGTCGAGATGATCCATGTTAAAGAGATCCTTTCTCTTACTGGTTACGTGAGAGGAGGGTGTTCGCCTATAGGAATGAAGAAAACTTACCCTACATATATTGATGAAACTGCTGTTTTATTCGATAAGATTTATTTCTCTGCTGGCAAAAGGGGAGTGCAAATCATCATGGACCCCTTGGAATTAGCGTCTTTCATCGATTCTGACTTCGTCGATTTGACAAAAGAATAAGTTTCAATAATTTTCGAACTTTTGTTCGCTTTTTTTGTTGACAAAATAAGAACGTTTGTTTATAATCTACTTAAGAACAAATGTTCGGCAAAGGTAGGTGAACAATATGAGAAGACATCATTACAAAATAGTTAACCCAATACGTTTCTTTATCTTCATACTTCTAACAGTAGTGATAACTGTTTTTGCAGTATACAGCCTATTTAACTACAGTAAGGCGGAGGCAGCATCAGTTGATACTTACGTACAGGTATCCGTGGATGAAAACGGCAATCTTTGGAATATTGCAGAAAGATACAATACAGAAGATAGAGACATAAGGGATTATATCCAAGAGATCCGTCAGGTCAACGATATAGACGAAGATGATCTACAGCCAGGAGATGTATTATTCATTCCAATCCATTAGTAATTAATTAATAGGTCACATATGCCGAGAGGCTATGTTTCCAAATATAGTGTTTTATTATAAGAGCCGAGGCTATGATACAGTTATTGCATCCCAACTGTACTAAGGCCTCGGTTCTGCATTGCACGTTTTAGCTGAAAAGCTTTATTCTCAGCCGTTTTGATTGTATAACTATTCCCAAAATTATGATTTTAGGAATAGTTGTCTTTCTTTTAATCCTTCTGCTCCTAAGGTAACGATAGCTCTCCTCTCACACTTATCTATCTATTCTTCTGGTTTTTCTCTATCTCGAGCTGTACTCTATAAAGATCTATATTCCCATCTTTTCGCTCAAGCGCTTTCTGAATATGTGGTACATATCCTTTTGATTGTGCAAATTCTCTTAATGCAGGATTATACTTTCCTCCTATGTAATAATTTGTACTTGTTTCTGCCTGATTTGGCATTGCCTTATACCAGCTCGCCTTATTTAGGTCTGAATCTCCTGCAACGGATTTTATCGGGCTTATATTACCGGATGCTTCCATCCATTT
>CAYFWG010000069.1:1135-6822 GCA_964346775.1 uncultured Mogibacterium sp. | reverse complement strand
GGGAGAAGTTCCTAAGTATGTCGACACATTCTTTGTGGGATTGTTCAGCGACTCGAACAAAGTTAGAGCCAAAGGTCTGGGAAGATCCTTTGCGATAAAGTACGAACAGTCGGTAGGAGAACTCCAAGATATGTTCAAGGGCAAGAACAGCCGCTTTACCACCCAATCCGTCCTAGCAAGGACAGTGGGAATTATAGTATCCACCTTCCCTATACTGGCGCTTGCAGTATGGGAAACTGTAAGCGGAATCGGACTTGAGAGCATTGGAATCTACATAGCAGCTGCAGCTGTGCTGGGTGCTGCCATACTCATATGCAAGGGAGTCGATAACATAGGGGGCAAGAAAAGGTTCAAAGGAATACTCCTCCTCATTGCAGGAATGTTGCTTCTTAATTTCGGGATATCGGGAGCATTCGCAGGATCTCCGACATTGATGTACGTAGACATCAACAAATCTTTGCTTATATCTGCTTTGGTAGCAATCGCCACTATTGTGAGCATATTCTTTGCAGTTGTAGCAAAGGCAAGAACCTCGACGAATACCGCTTTGCTCGGCAGGGTGCTCGGATTTAAGGATTTTATCAGCACTGCTGAACTCGATAAACTCAACAAACTGGTCGAAGAAGATCCTTCGTACTTCTACCACATACTTCCGTATGCGTACATTTTCGGGCTGACAAATAAGTGGATTAAGAACTTTGAAAGCATTCCGATAGTAAAACCTGAATGGATCGAAAGCGATTATGTCGGATTTGATGCATACATGATGGGACGAATGATGTCGGGATGGTCTTCGGGCGTCTCTCATAGCATTAAGATTCCTACTTCGGATGATTCAGGTGGCGGTGATTTCGGTGGCTTCTCCGGAGGCGGCGGAGGCGGTGGCTTCTCTGGTGGCGGCTTCGGCGGAGGCGGTGGCGGAGCTTGGTAATGGCTTCAGCTTCCAGATTTGCAAAGCGACACTCGGGTGTAGTGGCAGTTAAAACTGATGCCAATTTAATTTGACGGGAATCCAAATCTGAAAAGCGAAAGGATAGTTTATATATAAATTGCGAAACAAAATTTTGATTTTCGGAGATAGCATAACATTTGGTTCATGGGACAAAGACTGTGGCGGCTGGGTCAACAGACTTCGCTTATCTATCGATAACGATGATAAGATTACTAGTTGCCACGTCTTTAATTTGGGAATATCTGGACAGACGACTGGAGAGATTATCGATAGAATCGAAAACGAAAGCGCGAAAAGAATTCGTGAAGATGCCAATAATATTATAGTTATAGCTGCTGGCGTAAACGATACGCAGATAATCGGCGGTAAAATCCGAACATCAGAGGAAGAATTTAGATACAACATCGCTACACTAATAAGGCAGGCAAAGCAGTTCACCGATAAAGTAATATATGTCGGGCTTACACCTGTCGATGAATCGAGAACCAATCCAGTTTACTTTGACCGAACTCTGAACTGGAAGAATAAATATATAGAATCTTATGACAAAATAGTAATGGATGTATGCCTTAAAGAAGGCGTTCACTACGTTAAGCTCTTCGATAAAATAGACCCGTTAAAGATGATGGACGGACTCCATCCATCGGCCGAAGGCCACAAAGATATAGCGGAAATCGTGAAGCCTGTAGTCTATAGTTTTATACGGCCATAGGTTTTTAAATGAGCGATATCGCATCGAAAACACAGAAGATTTCCGAAACGAAAAATCATAAAGCGATATGAAAACGGAGGATTAATGATTAAGCTTGATGAAATAAAAAGTCAACTTCCATCGACGGTTGAAAAAGTGATGGAAGTGGGAGGCTATCTTTGACCCGGAAGGACTCAGAAGCAGAATAGAAAAACTCGAAAAACAAAGTCTCAAGGAGGATTTTTGGGACGATAGAATAAATGCACAGCAGGTTCTCAAAGAGAAGAAATCTCTCAAGAACAAGCTTGAAACTTACGAAAGGCTCCGGGATGAACTCGATGAAATACCGGACCTTATTGAAATTGCGGAAGAACTTGATGCCGAGGAAGATGCAAAGGCTATAATAGAAAGCTTCAATAATCTGAACGATGAACTCGAAGAACTCAAGATCACCATGCTATTAAGCGGCAAACACGACGACAACGATGCAATCCTGAGCATTCATTCTGGCACAGGAGGAGTCGATGCGAACGACTGGGCTGAAATGCTGGAGAGGATGTACTTAAGATACTGTGAGAAGAAGGGCTTCAAAACAAAAATAATCGACAGGCAGGGCGATGTAGATTATGGAATAAAGAGCTCCACTATACTTATAAGAGGAGAGAAAGCTTACGGACTTCTCAAGACAGAAACAGGAGTACACAGGCTTGTGAGAATATCCCCTTTTAACTCTATGGGGAAAAGACAAACCTCTTTCGCTGCTGTCGAAGTCGTTCCCGATATGGGGGATGATTTGGCGGTAACGGTTAATCCGGAAGACATTAAAGTGGACACCTACAGGGCTGGAGGTGCGGGTGGACAGCATGTCAACACGACGGATTCGGCGGTCAGGATAACTCATATTCCGACCGGAATAGTCGTTACATGCCAGAACGAAAGATCTCAGATAATGAACAAAGAAGTGGCAATGAAGGTTTTGGTTTCCAAGCTTACACGAATTGCCGAAGAAGCTCACAAAGAAAGTTTGGACGAGCTCAAGGGAGACCAGTCGATGGCAACCTGGGGTTCGCAGATTAGAAATTATGTATTCCAGCCATATACGATGGTCAAGGATACAAGAACAGGTGAAGAAGTAGGAAATGTAGATTCTGTAATGGACGGAGAAATTGATCCATTCATCAGGGCAAAGCTTTCGCAAGATGCAGCAGAAAAGGTTAAATAGATGCTCAAACTATACACGGCAAGAGAGAATATCGATAAAGAATGTTTCATATACGACAATGTCGAAGGGGAAACACTCGTTGTTGTGCCCGATCAATATACCCTCGTAGCTGAAGAACAGGCTTTAAAATATCTGAATACTTCCTGTCTGTACAATGTCGAAGTAACCTCGATGAACAGACTTGGACTTAGAATTCTTACCGAAAAAGGCAAGGAATCTATTTCTCTTCTGGATAAATACGGGCGCTTCATGCTCCTTACCAGAATCATCAAGGCCCATAGGGATGAGCTTAACCTCTATAGAAATGTAGCAGGCAAAGCCACCTTCACAGCAATGCTCAGCGACTTTATCTCTGACTTCAAGCAGCAGGACTGCTCTATCGATGAGCTTCGGGAAATGCTCTCGGATACTCAGGCGGATGAACTCCTCAAAGCGAAGTTATCCGAGCTGGAAATAATAATTGAAGATTACGAGAGTAAAGTCAAAGAGAAGGGTTATTCGGATTCCGAGGATTATATTTCGAGATATATAGATTCTATACGCGACTCCAAGTTCATATCGAATAAAAGTATATGGATATACGGGTACGATAGCATCACGCCAAAGTTTGCGAGCGCGGTATTTGAACTTGCCGAAAAAGCCAAGTCGGTTAACCTCATCGTCAACGAGAGCGATTTTGGCCTCGACGAACAGCTGATCAACAGGCTTGAGAGGGAGGCTGTAGAAAGAAGTGTCGACATTTCTATCGAGCCTATAGATTCGAAATACAATCTGAACAAGTCCGAAACGATGCAAATTATCGAGTCGAAGCTATGGGATGATGAATCCGGAGCCGATAGAGATTTCCTCCCTGAGGATTTGACATTAGTTCGTGCTGCAAATCCGTATTACGAAGCAGAGAGTGCAGCCGCATACATACTCCATCTTACAAGAGACCTAGGATACAGATTTAATGAAATCCAGGTCATTGCAAACAACGAAAAGGTAGCTCATCCTATAATTCGCAGAACTTTTGAGGAGTACGGATTACCTGTATTTTTCGATTCTTCAAGAAATATAACCGACTCGGCAGCTGTCAGTTTTATAGTCAACCAGCTTTGGTTCTTGCTATATGGAAAAGCGACCGGCAATCTATTCACCATGCTGAAAACAGGTCTTGCAGATATAGAACGCTCTGATGTAGAGGACATAGAAAACTACGCGAGGATTTATCACATAAAAGGAAATATGTGGTATAAGGACTTCAAATACGGTGAGGAAAGATACGGAGCAGAGGAGTTTAATAGACTCAACGAAATCAGGATGAAAATAATAGAGCCATTGATAAGGCTCGAGGAAATCACTAAAAGCGAGAAAATCGAAGACTTCATCATCCAGTTTAAGGACTACCTCGACAAATATTTGAATCTCGGAGAGCGGGTTATGGAATCTGCACGACTTCAGGAGGGAAAAGGCCTCATAGAGGAAGCTCAGAGAAGCGTTCAAAGTTACGACAAAGCCGTCGCGCTTCTGGATCAGGTTGTCGAAATCATGGGCGATGAGGATATGAACCTCGCTGAGTTCACGGAAATCTATGTCACTGGACTTACGAATATTGAAGTGGGAGTTATTCCGCCGACAAAGGACGGTCTTTCGATTGGAACTATGATAAGGACCAGGCCGAGACCGATAAAGGCGGCTGTGGTCATCGGAGCAAATGAAGGAACTCTTCCGCTTCGCCCATCTCCCGAAGGCCTCTTCTCTGTAGATGAGAAGGAATATTTCCGCAACAAGGAATTTGCACTCGGAGGTCTTGACGACATCAAGATGGAAGAGGAAAATGTCGCCATGTACCGCATGCTTTCGAAACCTTCTGAGAAGCTGTATATAAGTTGGTCGATGACAGATGCAGACGGAGAGGAAGAAATCGCATCCTCGCTAATAGATGCTTTGCATGAGCTATTTCCGAGAATAAAGGAAGATGGCTTGGTGCGAAAAGACATCGTGAGTGTGGGCTGGGCAAGAAATTCCTTCGGTAATAATGCTGGAACTATGGACAAAGAAAGCTCCGTATCGGATACGGTTAACTCGTCGAAGGAAACCATGAGGCACTTCATCAATCACATCAAGGACAGGAACACATCGCCAGAATCCGATGATATGACGGACGCTTTGTTTGCCTGGTATGAAGAAAACGATAATGACATGCTTTCGAAAATGATAGAGGCGGCCAAAGATGAAAACGAGCCAGCATCTCTTGGGCATAAAACAGCCAAGGGAGTTTTTGCGAAGAACGAGGGGTATCTCAAACTGAGCCCGTCGTCTTTAAACAGTTATTTCGAGTGTCCGTTCAGGTTCTTTGTCGACAGGGGGCTGAGGCCTCAAGAAGAAAGGGAATTCTCGAGCGACCCGCGCTCTATAGGAGATGTTTATCATGAATGTCTGATGCGAGTAGCCGAGAAGATCTTGAAAGATAGGAATTTGGGGTTGGCGATTGTAGAGTTCAGCGAGGACGAACTCGAGAAACTGGTTGCAGAGGAGCTCGATCTCATAGCTGCAGATTACGAGGGAGGCTTATTCGTATCTACGGCGGGAGAAGAGTTCAGGATGGATCGAATTAAGGAGATATGCGTATCCGCAGTTCGAGCAATGGCGGAGCAACTATCATCCGACAGCTTAATCGATGCGAGCATGGAAGCTCCTTTCGGATATAAAGGTAAGTTCAAACCTATCGAAATGGAAGTTGCTGGGACCAAGGTCTACGTCGAGGGAAAGATTGACAGGGCGGATCTTCTGTCGATTCAGGAGGGAAACCGAGTAAGGATTATCGACTATAAGACTGG
>CAYFWG010000069.1:0-1094 GCA_964346775.1 uncultured Mogibacterium sp. | reverse complement strand
TTGAATATCAAGAATATGCAATGTGGGTATAAGATGCATCTTATTATATATATGATTTCTGCAATCTCGGGAGAGCTTGAGCCTGCAGGTATGTTCTATTTCAATATCAAGGATCAGATGGAATCTTTAAACGACAAGGACAATAGCCAGGCACAGAAAGTAATAGATGAAGAGGCTTCAGCCGCATTCAAACTAAGAGGAGTCTATGTAGACGAGCCAGGCGTCCTTGAGGCCATGCCGGAGAAAGTTTTGCCAGCAAGAAAGCAGAAAATAAGTCGAGGCGATTTTGAAGAAACGAAACAGGAAGTAACCGACAGAATAAATGAAATGGCTGAGTCGATATTGAGCGGAGATATTCCGATTAAACCGCTGATCGTAAAGAACAACCTGGTTTGTACATATTGCAAGTACAAGCCGATTTGCAAAAAAGACAGGGAGTACAAAAGAAATTCAGGCAGGGAAATATCCGCCACAAAGAAAGAACCAAAAGAAGAAACAAAAGAAAAATCAATAGAAGAAATAACAAAAGATACAACAAGAGATACGATAAATTAAGTTAGAACAGGAAGAAACGTTTATAAATGTCAATTGAAATTATATCTGCAGGTAGCAGTAGCTCGGGGAACGCATATATTGTAAAGGCGGGAGAGAAGAGGATTCTCATCGATGTCGGAATTGCGGCAAGGAGGATTAATTCCGCCCTTTGCGACAATTCGCTTGGATTTGAAAAAATCGATGCGGTTTTCATAACTCATGAGCATTGCGATCATATTAAGAGTATAAGGACAATCGCAAACAAATGTCTCGACGCGATTTTCTATGCAAGTGCAGGTACAATATCTGGTTGCAAGAATTTCTCTTATGTTCCTGAAGAAAGACGAAGGATAATCAGCCCAGGGGATAGAATATCTCTTGGAGAAGTAAGTGTGAATTCCTTTGAACTAAGCCACGATGCACAAGAACCGATGGGATACAGTATTACTTCTGGAAATGAACAAATGACGCTAATCACTGACACGGGAATAATAACCGAGGAGATGTTCGATGAGATACGAACTGCGGACAAACTCGTCCTAGAATCCAACCACGATCTC
>CAYFWG010000068.1:4042-6890 GCA_964346775.1 uncultured Mogibacterium sp. | reverse complement strand
GGTAATGCGGTGTTTTTGTTATAATAGATGAATGGCATTTAATTTCGGAATATTTTCAGACTATTCCCAGAAGTTTTAATAAATAAAAAGTTATATGTACGAAAATGGGGACATCTGATTAATGAAGAATCTTTTCAAGAATTTATTACCATATAAAGGAATAGTTTTTGTAGTCTTGCTGCTTATGCTGGCACAGGCTTTTTTTCAGATGAAACTTCCTCAGTATACCCAGAACATGATAGATGTAGGCATTCAGGACAAAGGTATTGAGCACATCCTGCCCGAGGCCATAACATCGGATGAGTCATCAGCTTTAGAAAAGCATATGACAACCGAACAGAAACAAAAGTGGTATACACTTTATCAAATAGATGAAGAAAAGAATATATATAACCGCAAGAAACTTTCAAACAAAGAGCTTTCCAAATTGGATAAAGAATTCATGGATCCGATTTTGGAAAGATATGGAGATAAACTTAATAAGGATATAGCGACAGATTCGGGAGATAAGACAAAGCTGGCGATGGGGATCGCTTATGCTGCAATTTCCGATGAGGAAGCAGGCCTTGACATCCTCTCAATTCAAAATAGATATATGCTGAAGATGGGACAGATGATGCTCTTGGTGACGCTTGGAATTCTCGTTGTTGTTGGATGTGTATCCTTTCTTTCATCACGGATTGGAGCGAGCATAGCCAGGAACTTAAGATCCAAGCTCTTTGCCAAAGTAATGTCATTTTCAAATGCCGAAATGAATAGATTCCAGACATCCTCGATGATAACCCGAGCAACTAACGATATTCAGCAGGTACAGATGGCGATTATGATGCTGTTAAGGCTCGCACTCTTTGCACCAGCGATAAGTATATGGTCTATATACAGGGTATATCAGACCCGGGCACACATGAACTTCGTTATAATTACCGGAGTTATGGCGATTTTACTCATGATGATCGTGCTTTTCTCCCTGGCCATGCCGAAGTTCAAAATCATGCAAAAACTCGTAGATGCCCTGAATGCAGTTTCCAGAGAGATGATTACTGGAATACAAGTAATAAGAGCATTTGGCAGAGAAGAAATGGCTGAGAAGAGGTTCGACAAAGCGAACATGAATCTATATAAGAATCAGCTCTTTGTTAATAGAGCGATGATTTCGATGACACCTCTTCTGATGATAATAATGTACGGTCTTTCAATTTGGATAACCTGGATTGCTGCTGGAAAGATAGATATGGGTGAGATGCAAGTAGGAACTATGACTGCATTCATCGCATATGCAATGGAAATAGTGTTTTCCTTCCTAATGATTACCAGTTTGGCTATTTTTGTACCGAGAGCAGGAATTGCAGCTGATCGTATTGCGGAAATCATCGAGACTGATCCTTCGATAATAGACAAGGTGGATGCACAGACTCTTCCAGAAGATGCCAAAGGCAGATTGGTATTTAATGACGTTTCTTTCAGATATTCCGATGCTGAGGAAGATGCCCTTTCCGACATAAGCTTCGAGGTCAAACCGGGCGAGACTACGGCCATAATCGGATCTACAGGCTGTGGAAAGACGACTCTTGTCAATCTCATTCCAAGGCTCTTCGATGTAACCAAAGGCTCGATTACGATAGACGGCATCGACATAAGAGATTTGAGCTTGGAATCTCTCAGAGATTCTATCGGATATATACCTCAAAGAGGTGTGTTGTTCTCCGGAACAATCGAGAGCAATATAGCTTGGGGCAAACCAGGTGCGACAGAAGAGGATGTTGAAGAAGCGGCTTTAATTGCCCAGGCAGAGGAGTTTATAAAAGATAAAGAAGACGGACTTAAGAGTGAAATTTCTCAAGGCGGAACCAATGTTTCGGGCGGACAGAAGCAAAGACTCGCTATAGCAAGGGCGATAATCAAGAAGCCTAAGATTCTAATATTTGACGATGCATTTTCAGCTCTCGACATGAAGACTGACGCTGCTTTGAGAAAGGCTCTCGCGGAGAAGATGTCGGATTCGGCAAAAGTGGTCGTTGCACAGAGAATCGGAACAATATTGAATGCCGAACAGATAATAGTCCTTGAAGACGGAATGATTGCAGGAAAAGGAACTCACAACGAGCTTATGAAATCTTGCGATATTTACAAGGATATAGCAAATTCTCAGCTTTCAATTAACGAACTGGATAGCATAAATGAATAAATTATTTCATACAATCTTGCACAAGAATAATTTAAGGTAACAAATTGGCAGAAAACAAAGAAACCGGAAAAGAATATAAGAGGAAAAAAAGTTCAGGCCATGGCGGTGGTCCTGGTGCGATACTTGCACCAGGGGAGAAACCTAAGGATTTCCGCAAGGCTGTTTCGGACACTCTAAAATACATGGGCGCATATAAATTGGCCTTGGTTTTTGTTGTATTTATTACCATACTGGCAACCATTTTTGAAACCCTGGGTCCTAAGGTGATGGGCCATGCGACTACATTAATTGCGGAAGGCATCACTGCAAAGGTAAACGGAACAGGCGGTTTAGATTTTGATGCCATAGGGAAAGTTTTGCTAATGACAATTTTCCTATATGTAGTCGGAGCGATAGCTCAGTTCATCCAGGCTCTTATCATGACAAACATCACTCAGAAGATCGTATACAAGATGAGAAGGGATGTTTCCGAGAAGATTAATCGGATGCCTATGAGCTATTTCGAGAAGATGCAGACAGGTGAGATCCTATCGAGGATTACAAACGATATAGATACCTTGGGACAGGCTTTAAGCCAGAGTATTTCGAATTTCATATGGTCTATCGTAAGTATGCTCGGAATTGTTGTCGTCATGCTTAGTATAAATGTTACGATGACACTTG
>CAYFWG010000068.1:2489-4032 GCA_964346775.1 uncultured Mogibacterium sp. | reverse complement strand
CTGCATCTGCGATTATCATGGGTCTATTTATCAAAGTCTCACAGAAGCACTTTAACGCCCAGCAGGAATACCTCGGAATAATAGACGGAAGAATAGAAGAAGACTTTTCAGGTCATGTAGTTGTCAAGACCTTCAACATGGAAGAATCAGTCGTTGAGGAATTTGAAAAATCAAACGCCAAGTTATATGACTCGGCATGGAAGGCTCAGTTTATATCGGGTCTGATGAGGCCGGCGATGAGAATAGTCAGCAATCTCGGATATGCAGGTGTTGTAGTGGTCGGAGGCATAATGTGTGTCAGAGGCGCTATCGGAATCGGCGACATTCAGGCCTTTGTACAATATGTTAAGAATCTCGGTCAGCCTGTTCAGGAAATCGCACAGATAATGAATCAGGTGCAATCCATGGCTGCAGCTGCAGAGAGGGTATTCGAGCTTCTCGCTGAAGACGAAGAATGCGACGACACAAAAGATCCTGTCGATGCAAGCAAAATAGTCGGAAAAGTAGAGTTCGACCATGTAATGTTCTCATACGACGGTGATACTCCTGTCATCAAAGACTTCAGCACCAAGGTGGAACCGGGACAAAAGGTGGCAATAGTAGGGCCTACAGGTGTAGGCAAGACTACTATCGTTAAGCTCCTCATGAGATTCTACGATGTTAATAATGGATGTATCAAAGTCGACGGACACGATATAAGAGACTTCAAGAGAAGCGATCACAGAGAAAACTTTGCAATGGTTTTACAGGATGCATGGCTATTCAGCGGAACCATCAAAGAGAACATCAAATACGGTAGGGAAGATGCAAGTGATGAGGATATTATAAGAGCGGCAAAGGCTGCCAAAGCGGATCACTTCATAAGAGCTCTCCCTGGTGGTTACGACATGCTTCTTAACGAAGATGCGACCAATATATCGGAAGGACAAAGACAGCTTCTGACGATTGCGAGAGCTATTCTTGCTGATAAGAAGCTCTTGATCCTCGACGAGGCAACATCTTTTGTAGATACGAGAACAGAAGAAGAAATCCAAAAAGCGATGGATGTCATGACAGAAGGTAAGACTAGTTTCATAATTGCTCACAGACTTTCGACTATAAGAAATGCCGACCTTATACTGGTTATGGACAAGGGAGATATTGTCGAACAGGGAACTCATGAGAGCTTGCTTGAAAGAAACGGATTCTATGCTGACCTTTATAATGCGCAGTTTGAACAAGTCGGATAAAGACGAGGTGTTGATATGAGAGATTACATGGACGAGTACAAATACTGGCTTAGCTCCGATACGGTTGACAGCGATACCAAAGAAGAGCTTAGAAATATTGCTGGTAACGAAGAAGAAATCGAAGGAAGATTCTCCGACCTGATTTCGTTCGGGACTGCAGGCCTTAGGGGCATAATGAAGGCTGGTACCAATGCGATAAATGTATACATCATAAGATATGTTACACAGGGATTTGCAAACCTTATAATTTCGGAAGATGGCCAAATCGGCGGATCCTCTGAAGAGGGTAATGGTGTTGTTATAGCTTACGACTC
>CAYFWG010000068.1:0-2479 GCA_964346775.1 uncultured Mogibacterium sp. | reverse complement strand
CCAGAGAAGCAGCTTCTGTTTTGGCCGCAAATAACATTATGACGTACATTTTCGATGAACTCCGTCCTACACCGGAACTTTCCTATGCAGTAAGGAAACTCGGAGCCATTGCGGGTATAAATATCACTGCAAGTCACAATCCCAAGGAATATAACGGTTACAAAGCATATTGGGGAGATGGAGCTCAGCTCAGTCCAGAAAATGCAGATAGAGTTGTAGAGGAAATAGATAAAATCGACATTTTTAAAGATGTCAAGCTCGTAGATTTTGACAAAGCGGTTTCGGACGGAAGGATTGTTGTTCTCGGTTCGGAAACTGACGAGAAATACATCGCTGAAGTTATGAAACAATCCCTTGGCAGGAAATATATCGACGCTGTAGGCAAGGATATGAAAATAGTCTATACGCCTTTCCACGGAGCTGGTTATAAATTCGTTCCGAAGGTACTCGATAGGCTTGGATATGAGAGAATTATTCCCGTCGAAGAACAAATGATACCAGATGGTAACTTTACCACCCTCAAATCGCCAAATCCGGAGAATATCGAGGGTTTCGAGCTGGCGGTTGAGTATGCGAAGAGGGAAGATGCTGACCTTATTATAGGAACAGATCCGGACAGCGACAGATGCGGAGTTGTAGTCAGAAACAAGGATGGGGAATACATACCTCTAACCGGTAACCAGATTGCCTGCCTTATGCTCGACTATATAATAACCGTTAGGCTTGAGAACGGTACGATGCCAGAAAATCCTTGCGCTTGCAGGTCAATCGTTTCAACTATAATGTCGGACAAAATATGCGATGCAAACGATGTAAAGATGTTCAAGGTTCTTACGGGATTCAAATTCGTAGGCGAGAAGATGAACCAAGTTGAAGAGACGGGGGATTACAACTTTATATTCGCTTTTGAAGAGAGCATAGGCTTTCTTGCCGGTTCATACGCAAGGGATAAAGATGCAGTATTTGCGGCAATGCTTATAGCCGAAATAGGTTGCTATTATAAGACTAAGGGAATGACTGTATACGATGGTCTTATGGACTTGTATCGTAAATACGGCTATTACATTGAAGACACTCAGTCGAAAGTATTCGAGGGATACGATGCCCAGGAGATTATGGCAAATATCATGTCGAATATCAGGAGCAATCCTGTTACGAAGATCGGATTAAATGTTGAGGCTGTGACGGATTATCTGGACGATATACCAGGATTTACAAAGAGCAATGTTCTGTTTTACACTCTTTCCGACGGCTGTGCTGTTGCTGTAAGACCTTCGGGAACGGAACCTAAGATTAAGACATACGTTATGGCGTGCGGAAAGACAAGATCAGAAGCGGAAGAACGCAGGAATTTAATAAGAACAGGCATCAACCGTATGCTTGAGAGTTAATCGTCTAACACAAATCCGTATCATTTGATACATGCACTTTATAAAAGTTCGGATTATGGTATAAACAATTTTGTTTTACTTAACCTTTACGAGATATAAGCTGAAGTTTTCTTTGCTTCAAGGTATTACAGATGCTACAATCTTGCTTGTACAGAATGGGGGCAATTTATGGATAAAGAAAGAAAAGTAGGAACAGTTGCAAGGGGCATCAGATGTCCTATATTCAGATCGGGAGATGACCTGGCTTCTCAGGTAGTTGAGAGTGTATTGTCAGCTTCTGAAGCAGAGGGATTTGAACTTCGTGATAGAGATGTAATTGCAATTACGGAATCTGTCGTTGCAAGATGTCAGGGAAATTACGCAAGCATCGATGCAATCGCAACCGATGTCAAGAATAAGCTCGGCGGAGAAACCGTAGGAGTAGTTTGCCCTATAGTTTCAAGAAACAGATTTGCAATCTGTCTCAAGGGTATAGCCAAGGGAGCAAAGAAAATCGTTCTCATGCTCAGCTATCCTTCGGATGAAGTCGGTAACTCTCTTCTCACATTGGATCAAATCGATGAGGCCGGAGTTAATCCTTACAGCGATGTTTTAACCGTAGAGAAATACAGAGAACTCTTCGGCAAGAGCTATCATAGATTCACAGGTGTCGATTATGTAAGTTATTATAGCGAATTGATCACATCTACAGGAGCTGAAGCAGAGATAATATTTGCAAATCGTCCAGAAGAGATTCTCAATTATACGGACAAAGTTATCAACTGCGATATTCACACACGCGCAAGAACAAAGAGAATACTCAGAAGCAAGGGTGCAACAGTATTCGGACTTGATGACATTCTAAATGCTTCTGTTGACGGAAGCGGATACAATGAGAAATACGGTCTACTCGGATCGAACAAAGCCACTGAAGACACAGTCAAGCTTTTCCCGAGAGACAGCCAAGGCTTGGTAGAAGACGTACAGAAAATGATCCTCGACAAGACTGGTAGCAAGGTTGAAGTCATGATATACGGTGACGGGGCATTTAAGGATCCTGTAGGTAAGATTTGGGAACTTGCAGACCCTGTTGTTTCGCCGGCTTACAC
>CAYFWG010000067.1:0-7010 GCA_964346775.1 uncultured Mogibacterium sp. | reverse complement strand
CTCTCGGAACCATCCATATAGAAGAGCCTAAACTGTCTATGAATTTCATAGTAAACTCTTCTCCTTTTGCAGGTAAAGTCGGCAAATATATCACATCGAGGCATATCAAGGATAGACTCGACAAAGAGCTCGAGGTAAACGTCGGACTTCTCGCAGAGCCTACGGATACCACAGATTGCTTCAAGGTTTCGGGAAGAGGAGAACTCCATCTCTCGGTACTAATTGAGAACATGAGAAGAGAAGGTTATGAGCTTGCAGTTTCAAAACCTGAAGTAGTTATCAAAAGAGGAAGTAACGGAGAGAGACTCGAGCCAGTTGAAGAGGTTGTCGTAAGCGTTCCAGATGAATATACAGGTTCTGTAATTTCAAAACTCAATTTGAGAAAAGGACTCATGAAAGAAATGATGTCCGAAGGTAACGGATACTCGAAAATCATATATACAGCTCCTACCAGAGGACTTATGGGATATAGAACCGAATTCATAAATGATACACATGGTGAAGGTACAATGGTAAGGAGATTCGAAGGATTTGAGCCATGGAAGGGTGAAATTCCAGATCGAAATAACGGAGTTGCTATTGCACAGGAAGAAGGCCATTGCACTGCCTATGCAATATTCATTATTCAGGAAAGAGTTCAAATGTTCGTTAAACCTCAGGATCATGTGTATCAAGGACAAATTGTCGGAATGAATGCAAGAACCGAGGATATGGTAGTTAATCCATGCAGAGCTAAGAAAGCGACAAACATGAGAGCTGCAGGAAGTGACGACACTATCAAGTTGACACCACCGCGAACATTCACATTGGAGGAGGCTTTGGAGTTTATCAACGACGATGAGCTGGTAGAAGTCACACCAAGCGATATCAGGCTAAGAAAAAAATACCTGACAGAGCTAGAGAGAAGGAAAAACTCAAATAGAAATAGCAAATAGTATCATCAGGAGGCTGTTATGACTAAAATCAAGAATTTCAAGAAGGTTTTGATAGCAAACAGAGGCGAAATAGCTATCAGAATAATAAGAGCATGCAGGGAGCTGGGTATTAGAACGGTTGCTGTTTATTCTGCAGAAGATAAGAATTCTCTCTTCAGAACTAAAGCACACGAGTCATATGAGATTGGAAGAGGTAAGAATCCTATCGATGCTTATCTCGATATAGACGAGATAATACATACAGCAAAGACAAAGGGCTGCGATGCCATTCATCCAGGATACGGATTCCTTTCGGAGAATCCGAACTTTGCCGAAGCATGCGAAGATGCTGGTTTGGTATTCATAGGACCTACTCACGAGATGATGAACAAACTCGGAGACAAGATCCAGTCAAAACTCGTTGCAGAGGAAGTTGGTGTGCCTTGCATACCTGGAGTTGAAGCTGCAATCAATAACGAGCAGGAAGCTTTTGAGTTTGCCGAAGTAGCAGGATACCCTGTAATGCTCAAGGCAGCTGCAGGTGGCGGTGGACGAGGAATGAGAATTGTCAGGACTAAAGAAGACCTCATACCTCAGTTCAAAAGCGCTCAAAGCGAAGCGGTCAAAGCTTTCGGCAACGGGGATATTTTCATAGAGAAATACATAGAGAATCCTAAACATATTGAGGTTCAGGTTCTCGGAGACGAATACGGCAACATAGTTCATCTGTATGAGAGAGACTGTTCTGTACAAAGAAGGCATCAGAAGGTTGTAGAGTTTACTCCTGCAATCAGCATTAACGAGTCGCAAAGACAGGCAATGTGCGAAGATGCTCTCAAGATTGCAAGAGCTGTCAACTATAGAAGTGCTGGTACAGTGGAATTCCTTGTCGATGATAAAGGCAATCACTACTTTATCGAGATGAACACAAGAATACAGGTAGAGCATACCGTTACCGAACTTGTGACAGGCATCGACCTCGTTCAGGCCATGGTAAGAATTGCAGAGGGATATCCGCTTGATTCTCCACAGCTGAGCATCAGCAGCCAAGACGACATAAGATTGAACGGATATGCTGTTCAGTGCAGGGTTACAACAGAAGACCCGACCAATAATTTTGCGCCAGACACTGGAACGATTACACAGTACAGATCTGCATCCGGTAACGGTGTTAGACTTGACGGAGGAAACGGATTTACTGGTTCGGTTATTTCGCCTTACTACGATTCGCTACTCGTTAAGGTTTGCGCATACGACAGAACTTTTGAGGGAATGTGCAAGAAAGCTGTACGAGCTCTCAAGGAGATCAAAATAGAGGGAGTTAAGACGAATATAGGATTTTTGCTCAACCTCCTCAACCATCCTACTTTCAGAAGCGGAGAATGTACAACAGGATTTATAGAACACAATCCAGAACTTCTGAACATAAGAGCAGTAGCCGACAAGGAAGCTCAAGTTCTCGATTTTCTTGGAGACATGGTGGTCAACCAGAGAAAGGATAAGGCAGGAACATTTAACGTTCCCGTCGTTCCTGATATTAACGAGGACGAAGTATCGAAACTGAGAGGAACAAAGCAAATCTACGACGAAAGAGGAGCCAAAGGCCTTGCGGATTGGGTACTCGAGCAGAAGAAAGTCCTTCTAACGGATACATCCCTTAGAGATGCTCAGCAGTCGCTTATAGCAACGAGGGTAAGAACCAAGGATATGGAGAAAATTGCTCCTGCAATGGCTATGTACGGTCAGGACATGTTCTCGTACGAGATGTGGGGCGGAGCGACATTCGACGTAGCGATGAGATTCCTCGGAGAAGATCCTTGGGAAAGACTAGCTGTTCTAAGGAACAAGATACCTAATGTCCTCATGCAGATGCTCATCAGAGGAGCGAATGCTGTAGGCTACAAAAACTATCCTGACAATACGATAAGAAAGTTTGTCCAGGAAGCTCATAAGGGTGGGATAGATGTTTTCAGAATTTTCGACTCTCTGAACTGGCTCAAGGGTATTGAAATCGCTCTCGACGAAGTTCTAAATGTCGGAGCTGTTGCAGAACCAGCCATTTGCTATACGGGCGATATTCTCGATGAAACAAGAGACAAGTACACACTCGATTACTATGTAAGGATGGCAAAATCTCTCGAGAAGATGGGAGCCCACATGATAGCAATCAAGGATATGTCAGGTCTTATCAAACCTATGGCTGCACAGAAGCTCGTTACGGCTCTCAAGAATGAGGTTTCTGTTCCTATACATATACATACACACGATACATCAGGAAATGGAGTAGCTACACTTCTTATGGCAGCTTCTGCTGGTGCTGATATAATCGACGCAGCATTCAACAGCATGTCGGGTTTGACTTCCCAGCCTGCTCTTAACTCGATCGTTGCTGCTTTGGAAAACAGTGACAGAGACACAGGCATGAATCAAAGAGGTTTGCAATCTATATCCGATTACTGGGTAGATGTCAGACCTGTATATTGCGACTTCGAGTCAGATCTTAAGGCTGCATCTGCAGAGATATACAGACTCGAAATTCCGGGCGGACAGTATTCAAACCTCAAGCCACAGGTTGAGAGTTTCGGAATCGGATATAAGTTCGATGAAGTCAAAGATATGTACGTAAAGGTCAACCAGATGCTAGGAGATATTATCAAGGTAACTCCTTCGTCAAAGGTTGTCGGAGACCTAGCGATATTCATGGTTCAGAACGATTTGACACCTGAGAATATACTGGAAAAAGGACAGAAGTTCGACTTCCCTGACAGCACGGTTACGTATTTTGAAGGGATGATGGGTCAGCCAGAATTCGGCTTCCCTGAAGACCTACAGAAGATGATTCTCAAGGGAAGAAAGCCTATAACATGTAGACCAGGCGAGCTTCTCCCACCGGACGACTTCGACGCTATTAAAACACACCTTGTAGATGACCTCGGACTGGAAGGCAACGACCAGGAACAGGTTGCATACTCGATGTACAACAAGGTCTTCGATGAATATATCAAGAAGCTCAGAGAAGTAGGAGACTTCCGCAATATGGGAAGCGATGTATTCTTCCACGGAATCGCACTCGGACAAACGGTTGAGATCAAACTCAAGCCGGGCAAGGTTCTGGTAGTAACTCTTGAGCACGTTGGAGAGACAGACGAAGCCGGAAACAGAGACCTCACGTTCACGGTTAACGGATATAGAAGGGTCGTTTCTATCAAGGATAAGCAAGCTTTGACTACTTCTGTTTCGGGATCTCAAATCCAATTTGCAAAGCAGGATGATACCTACGAGATAGGAGCTAATATTCCTGGAACCATAATCAAGGTTCTCGTAGAAGAGGGTGAAGAAGTTGAACAAGGTCAGCCGATTGCAATCATCGAGGCGATGAAGATGGAGACAAATGTAATATCGACGGGAGACGGCAAAGTCGAGAAGATTTACGTTAGAGAAGGCGACAGCGTCAAATCAGGACAGCTTATCGCGAGACTCGGCGAATAATGGCTTCATCCTCATATGCAATATTTTGAATAAACACATATAATTACAAATAACAAGTTATAAGAAAAGAAGATTTACAAATAAAAGGTATACACCGAAAGGAGACAAAGACCAATGAAAATTCTTGTAATTAATCCGGGGGCTACTTCGACAAAGATCTGCGTTTTCGACGATGAAAAAGAGGTAATGCGTGTCGGCATCGATCACGATGCATCTGAAATTGCGAAATACTCGCGCGTAGTAGATCAGGCACCATTCCGTAAAGAAGCTATTTTGAACACAATCAAAGAGAACGGCTATAAGCTCGAGGACTTTGATGCAATATGCGGAAGAGGCGGGCTTTTCAAGCACATTCCTTCCGGAACATATAAGGTAAACGATGCGGTTATTCGCGACATAGAAAACCCTCCTTACGGAGAGCATGCGGCAAATCTCGGAGCGTTTATCTCCAAGGAATTGGCTGATACTGTAGGTATACCTGCATTCTTTGTCGACCCTGTATGCGTAGACGAGTTCGAACCGATTGCAAGATATTCGGGTCTGGCAATGAAGGGCTTCGAAAGACAGT
The DNA here is from genome assembly GCA_964346775.1 of uncultured Mogibacterium sp. GTDB lineage: Bacteria > Bacillota > Clostridia > Peptostreptococcales > Anaerovoracaceae > Crickella. The sequence continues at coordinate 2,039 of CAYFWG010000067.1, read as the reverse complement.
CATTCTTCCATGCACTCAATCACAAATCTGTAGCAAGAAAAGCGGCAAGTCAGTTAGGCAAACCTTATGAGGAGCTGAACCTGATCGTATGCCACCTTGGCGGTGGAGTTTCCGTAGCCGCTCATAAGAAGGGCAGAGTTGTAGATGTAAATAACGTAAAAGACGAAGGCGCGATGGGTATGGACAGAGGCGGAAGTCTTCCAGCAAATGCTCTTGTTAACCTTTGCTTCAAGGAAGGAATGACTAAGGCTGATGTTAAGAGAATAATAGGACAGGAAGCTGGCGTTTATTCATATTCAGGAACTAAGGACTTCAGAACGGTTGAAGAAAAGGCTTTTGCAGGCGATGATGAGATGATGGGAGCTTTCAGGGCTATCGCTTATCAGCTCGCAAAGGACATTGGAACGATGGCTGCAGTGCTTAGATTCGACGTAGATGCAATTATGTATACCGGTGGTATGGCTTATTCTGAGAAATTCTGCGAAGAAATCAGCTCATACGTGAGCAAGGTTGCACCTATACTCAGATTCCCTGGCGAAGAAGAGATGAAGGCTCTTGCAGACGGAGCTCTACGAGCACTCAAGACAAACGAGTGGTCAATTTACGAATAAAAATTCAGGAGGACTATTATAGATGCACGAGCTTACCAAGCTTATTAAAGATGATATGAAACCCGCCCTCGGTGTTACAGAACCGGGGGCAATAGCTTTTGCTGTTGCCACTGCTTGCAAGCATGTAAGCGGGGAACTGATAAATGTCAATGTCTCGATGAACAGCGGTATGTACAAAAACGCCTTTACCTGCGGAATTCCTAACAGCAACGAGGTAGGTAATATTTACTCTGCTGCTCTTGGATATGTTGCGGGAAATCCCGATGCAGGACTCGAAGCTTTGTGTGATGTAACAGAAGAAGACAATGTCGAAGCGGATAGACTGGTCAAAGAAGGCAAGATAACAGTAAATCTCAGCGATATCACGAGCCGTATTTACATAAAGGCTACAGTAGAAACGACAGAGGGATCAGCTTCGGTGACTATCCGAGATTCGCATACAAATATTACAAGGATAGAGGTCGGAAGCAAGATAATCTTCGACACTGATGCCGAGATGGCGGAGGATTCCGATTACATCAAAACGGAAGAAAAGAAGAAAATCGTTACAGAGTCTATCTCCGATCTTAAAGCAGGCGATGTAAAACTGATTCACAAATATACACTGGAACAGCTCCTCGACTACGTAGATAATGTAGATGTCGCCGAGATAGAATTTGTCAAAGAAGCCTATAGAGTTAATCTTGAACTCTTTCACGCTGGACTTTCAAGCGATAAGACGAATTTCGGAAGGAGACTTCTTGAGAGAAATGGTGGCAAAGAGATATCAGACGATGAGCAAATGACTGCATCTCTTCTATGCAATGCAACTATTGAAGCTCGCGTTGTAGGCATCGATAAACCCGCAATGAGCATTACAGGATCGGGAGCTCACGGAATTATTGCTACTATGCCTTTATATGCAGCATACAAGACTAACGGCTATAACGAAGAGCAGCTGTATAGGGCAACTATGCTAAGTTACCTTGTTTGCTCATATATAAAAGAATATTCTGGCAAACTTTCAGCATTTTGTGGGTGTGCTATAGCAGCAGGTTCGGGTATGGCAGTTGCTCTTGTGTACCTGAGAGGCGGCAACCTCGATATGATGTCTCATACTCTGCATAACATGGCAAGTAGCATTACAGGCATGATATGCGACGGTGGAAATCACGGCTGCACTATGAAGGGTGTTGCTGCGGTTGATGCAGCTTACAAATCCGTAGATTTTGCAATGAACGATATTTACATCGAAGAAATCCACGGTATTAACGGAAGAACACCAGAAGAAACCATGAAAAACATGGGTCTTATTGCTTCGCCTGGAATGGTAGGAACAGAGAAGACTATAGTGGAAATATTCGAAAATAAACTTATGTAATGAAAAAGAAATTAAGTACAGCGGGAATAGCAAGCATGTATATCGGCGTCATTCTTGGTGCCGGTTTT
>CAYFWG010000066.1:6115-7289 GCA_964346775.1 uncultured Mogibacterium sp. | reverse complement strand
GTTCAGGCTGTCTAGTTATACGTTACTGTTCAAGTTGGAGTTGCAATTTATGTTTAGAATTTATACGATTATTAACCACAAATATGATTGTCAGTCTGATATTTAATAAAGTCACATGTAGTAGGCGGAAATATCTCTATTCTTAGCTCTTGTAAATTTAGGGATGACTATGGTGATAATGTTTGGGGAGTTACAGCAGATAATTTCTTTTAAGCAATCTAATAAAACCATTCTTGTGATAAAATTGGTATATTATGCGAATAAATTTAAACAGTGAACAGAATAAAGCGGTAGAACATATTAACGGGCCCGTGCTTATATTGGCAGGTGCTGGATCGGGCAAGACGGCGACGATGACCCATCGTATGGCATATATGGTCGAGCAGGGGATAGATCCCCATAGCATTTTGGCGGTTACATTTACCAATAAAGCGGCCGGTGAAATGAGGGAGAGAGTTGCAAATCTCGTAGGCAGTACGAGGGGGATGTGGATAATGACATTCCACTCCATGTGTCTTCGTATGCTCAGGTATTCCTGCGAAAGTCTTGGATACAAGGCGGGATTTACCGTATATGACGAGTCTGACAAGAAGTCCCTTATCAAGAGAATATGCAAGGAACTCAGCGTCGACGAAAAGATTCTCCCGATTTCTTCAATCATAGGTACTATAAGCAAGTGTAAAGAAAAAGAAGAAGGGCCTGAAGAATACCTTGCATCAAGCCTCAATCCGAGTGCAAACCAGATGTTATATAAGGTTTATTCGAGGTACCAAGACAGTCTCAAGGCTAACAATGCCATGGATTTTGATGATTTGCTTTGGAACGGGGTGAAACTTCTTGAGACCAATAAAGTCGCAAGAGATTATTACTCGGAACGATTCAGATATATAATGGTAGACGAGTATCAGGATACCAATTACCTCCAATATAAGCTCATCAAAATACTGGCATCAAGACATGGTAACCTCTGCGTGGTAGGAGATGACGACCAGAGCATATACCAGTGGAGAGGTGCGGATATACGGAATATCCTCGACTTCGAAAAAGACTTCAAGAATGTCAGAACGATTAAACTTGAGCAGAATTACAGGTCGGATGCGAATATTCTCGCTTTGGCGAATTCTGTTATAAAGAACAACAAGGGAAGAAAGAAAAAGTCCCTTTGGACGGATAG
>CAYFWG010000066.1:0-6105 GCA_964346775.1 uncultured Mogibacterium sp. | reverse complement strand
GAAGGTTGGATGATGAGAAGAAAGAAGCCTGGTGGATCGGCGATGAGATAGAAAATCTCATTTCACAAGGTTACAATTATAGCGATATTGCCATTTTGTATAGGAAGAATGCTCAGTCCAGGAGCTTTGAAGAAAAATTCAGCTTCAGGGGGACACCGTACAGGGTTCTTGCAGGTCTTAGGTATTACGACGGCAAGGAAATCAAGGATATGATGGCGTATCTTAGGATTATAGAGAATCCAGACGATGATGTCTCGATGCTCAGGATAGTAAATGAGCCGAAGAGGGGTATGGGTGCGAAGACTCTAGCTTCTGTACAGGAATATGCACGCAACTCGGGAATGAGCATATATGAAGCGCTTTCGGAACCGATGCTACAGGAGTCGTTGGGAAACAAGACCAAGGCCCTGATTAGATCCTTTATTGAAATGATAAAGGAGATCAGAGAAGAAGAGGAAAATCTTACGATTGCTGATATATACGACAATCTTCTCAATAGATCTGGCTACCTCGAAGCTCTTGAGAATGCGAATTCTGTAGAGGCTGATAGTAGAATAGAAAACATTATGGAGTTTAAATCCGTAATCGGAGAGTTTGAAAAGAACATCGACAACGGTAATGTGGATGACTTCAGAGCGGAACTCGAAGAAGAGAGAAACTCGCTTAATCAGGGCGGGCTTCAGCCGGAAGAAACGACTATGCTGGCAACCTTCCTCGAAAGAATAACCTTGATGTCGGATATAGATAACCACGATGCCGACGAAAATGCCGTTGTTCTTATGACACTGCATTCGGCAAAGGGTCTGGAGTTCCCTGTAGTATTCATGCCTGGAATGGAGACGGGAGTATTCCCAGGGCCTGCGGCATTTGAAGAAACGACCAAGATGGAAGAGGAGAGAAGGCTTTGCTATGTAGGTATTACAAGGGCAAAGAAGAAACTCTACCTAACGGGTGCACAGCTTAGGACTTTATACGGCAGGACGGATTACCAAACCGAGTCTGTTTTCCTCGAGGAAATGGACAAGAAGTTCATGGACGGAGATAAGACGGTCAAAGAAAAAGCGGACATAGGCGGAGGTTTGAGAGGAGAGGGAGGTCTTTTAGGAGACTACTTCTTCGGAGGAAGACCGCACGGCACAGCAGACGGATATTCTAGTAAACCTTCAGCGAAGCCTTTTGACAGTCTGAAGAAATCCAAACAATCTACGGAGAAAAAAATCAAAGAAAACTATGCTGTCGGCGATGTCCTGAGGCATCCGAAGTTCGGCGAAGGAATGCTCATAGAGCAAGACGATAAAACTATGACGATAATTTTTGATGAAGTCGGACAGAAGAAACTCGGCAAGGGTTTTGTCAAAATGGAAAAGGTCAGATAATATATGGCACAGGATGCACTGAAAAAAAGAATAGATGAACTTGTCGTAAAATTAAATGCCGCATCTAAGGCATACTATGACGATGCTGCTGAGATTATGACAAACTACGAGTACGACGAGATGTATGACGAACTTCTCGCACTTGAGGCTGAGACGGATTATGTCAGAAGCGACAGTCCTTCGATTAATGTCGGCTTCGAAACCAAGACAGCACTTCCCAAAGTCACTCATGCGAGAAAGATGCTTTCTCTCAACAAAACCAAGAGCAGGGAAGAACTCAAGTCGTGGCTTGGCGATAATGAAGCTATGCTTTCCTGGAAGCTGGACGGACTTACCGTAGTTCTTACATATGATAACGGTACTCTTTCGCAGGCTGTCACACGTGGTAACGGTGTTCAAGGTGAGCTTATCACGGCAAATGCACTTACCATCAAAAACCTTCCGAAGAAGATAGAGCATCAACAGAAAGTGATAATTAGAGGCGAGGCTGTAATTAAATATTCTGATTTTCACAAAATAAACGATGCCATCGACGATGTTAATGCCAAGTACAAAAATCCAAGGAATTTGTGCAGTGGGAGTTTGAGACAGCTCGATCCGAAGATAACTGCGGAGAGGAATGTATGTTTCTATGCATTTACACTCAATTCTGCAGAGGGAGTCGACTTACATGGAAAGAGAAGCACCGGCCTGGAATGGCTCAGAGGACAGGGCTTTGACCCGGTTGAATATGTGATTGTCGACAAAGACAACATCGATGAAGAAGTCGATAAATACGAAATGCAAGTTCCGACCTTTGATATTCCCTCGGATGGATTGGTTCTTACCTTCGAAGATCTGGAATACTCGGCAGGTCTGGGTGAGACGGCAAAATTTCCTAGGGATTCGATTGCTTTTAAATGGAGAGACCAGCAAGCGGAGACGATTCTAAGGGAGATAGAATGGAGTCCATCGAGGACAGGGCTTCTCAATCCAATCGCAATATTCGATCCTGTAGACCTTGAAGGAACTACTGTCAGCAGAGCTTCCGTCCATAATATCAATATAATGGAGGACTTGGAACTCGGCATCAATGATACTATAATGGTATACAAGGCGAACATGATAATACCGCAAATCAGCGATAATCTGACAAGAAGCGGCAATGTGGAGATACCTCGGAACTGCCCGGTTTGCGGAGGACTCACAGAAATTCGCGAAGAAAATGGAACTAAGACACTGGTATGCACAAATCCAGATTGCATCGCAAAGCACGTCAAGAGATTTTCCTTGTTTGTTTCAAGAGATGCTTTGAATATCGAAGGCTTGTCAGAAGCGGGACTTCTCAAGTTTATAGGTAAGGGATTCTTAAAGGCTTTGTCAGACATCTTCGACCTGAGAGACCACCGGGATGATATAGTAACCATGGAAGGTTTTGGAGAGAAGTCTTTCAACAACCTGATGAAGTCGATTGAGAAATCTCGAAATACGACTCCAGCAAGGCTACTATATGGTCTGGGAATACCTGGAATTGGAGTGGCAACAGCGAATATAATTGCGAATTCATGTCGGAATAGCTGGAATAAGATTCAGAACTTGACGGAGGAAGACCTTAAAGACATAGAGGGAATCGGAGATGTTATTTCCCGCGACTACAGGGAATACTTCGCAAATCCGTCTAATATCGAGATGATAGAGAATCTGCTGAGTAAGGTCAATTTGGACGAAAGCTTTAAAGAAATCGGCAACGCTTTGGAGGGAAAGACCTTCGTCATAACCGGCAACCTTGAGCACTACGCAAGTAGAAAGGATTTGAAGAATCAAATCGAAGGCGAGGGAGGCAAAGTGTCCGGCTCGGTGTCCAAGAATACCGATTATCTGATTACAAATGACAAGACATCGGGTTCGTCGAAGAACAAAGCGGCCCGCGATCTGGGAATCAAGATAATTTCGGAAGATGAAGTTAGAGAAATGCTCGGATTATAGAAAGGAGGGATGCCTATGGAAAATGCAGTTTTTGATATGGATATAGCTTACAGGGAATCCCTTGACAAAATATTTGAGTTCATAGAACAGAAGAAATATTTTCGTTGCAGAGATGAACTGCTCAAACACAATGAAGTCGAGATTGCGGAGATGCTCGTCGATATCCGCAGGAAGTTTGACTTACAGAGAATGGTTGTACTGTTTAGGGCTTTGCCCAAAGACATAAGCGTTGATGTATTTGCCGAACTCGATAATGACGACAGGCTGGATATTATCAATATCATAACCGACCCCGAAGTAAAGTTCATAATCGATGAGCTGGACTTCGACGACATGATCGACGTTTTGGAGGATTTGCCTGCCAATCTGGTAGACAAGATTCTCGACAAAACACCAAAAAACGATCGCAAACTCATTAACAACTTCCTAAAGTACAAGGAAGACAGCGCCGGCTCTTTGATGACTCCAGAGTACATCAATCTGAGGAAGAACTGGACGATTGAAGAAGCTCTCAGGCATATCAAAGAAGTAGGACTCGATTCCGAAACGATATATACCAACTACGTCCTCGACAGCGGAAGGAAACTTATCGGAGTAATCTCGCTTAGAACCGTGGTTATTTCGCCGGATAACGCTATAGTCGGAGACTTGATGCACGAGGACCCTGTTGTATGCCATGTCGACGATGACCAGGAGGAAGTATCAGACCTCTTTACCCGTTATGGATATCTCGCAATTCCTGTGGTAGACAACGAATTCAGACTTGTCGGTATCGTCACTGTAGACGATATCTTGAGCGTAATCGAAGAGGAGACGACGGAGGACATCGAGCGTATGGGAGGCGTTATCGACTCGACTAACAGAGATTATCTGGACATGTCGGTATTACAACACGTCAAAGCGAGGCTTCCTTGGTTGATGCTTCTTATGTGTTCTTACTTTATAACCGGAGGTATCATCGATGCCTTCCAAGGAGCACTTTCCAAAGTCATAAGCCTTGTAATATACATGCCTATGCTGATGGGCACAGGAGGAAACTCGGGCTCACAGTCATCGACACTTGTCATTCGTGGAATGGCAACTGGTGAAATAGATCTCGATGACGCTCTCAAGGTAGTATGGAAGGAGCTTAGAATCAGTGCTATAGTTGGATTATGTCTGAGTGCGATAAACTATTTCAGGATAGTATATCTGGATCACAATCCTCCGATGGTCGCTTTGACCGTATGCAGTGCGATGCTGTTTATCGTAATAATTGCAAAGATAATCGGAGCGATGCTTCCTATGATTGCGAAGAAGGTCGGAATGGACCCAGCTCTTATGGCAGGACCTATGATGGCATCTATAACGGACATGATATCACTTACGACATATTTTATTATGGCAGGACTATTCTTAGGAATTTAGCATAATACAAAATGGAGGGTACAAAATTGAAAACTGTTAAAGAGCTTGAAAATATAGCTCGAAAAGTTAGGATCAACGCTCTTAGAGGAATTCATGCAGCTAAGTCAGGACATCCAGGAGGCTCATTCTCTGTAACTGACATTCTTGTAGCGTTATACTTCAACGTAATGAATATAGATCCTGAAAACCCAGAAATGGAATCAAGGGATAGGCTGGTACTTTCTAAAGGACACGCCTGCCCAGCTTTGTACGCAACACTTGCAGAAAGAGGATACTTCTCTTCAGAAGAGCTTCTTACATTCAGAAAAATAGATTCAAGGTTGCAAGGACATCCGAGCATGGAGCTTTGTCCGGGAGTTGACATGTCGACAGGTTCACTCGGTCAGGGTTTCAGCGCTGCGGTAGGAATGGCTATCGCTGCAAAGATTGACGGAAGTTCAAACTATGTATACGTCGTCACAGGCGACGGAGAACTTCAAGAGGGAATAATCTGGGAAGCTGCAATGTCGGCCTCAAAACACAAACTCGATAACCTTATCGCCATAGTCGACTGGAACAATTTGCAGATCGATGGAGTGGTAGACACAGTCAAAAGGGTAGCACCTATAGATGCGAAGTTCGAAGCTTTCGGATGGAAGGCGATTATGTGCGACGGACATGATATAGAAGCTATACTCAATTCTATTGAAGAAGCAAAAAAAATAGAAAACTATCCTGTAGTAATAGTTGCGAAGACTCATAAGGGACAAGGTGTCTCGTTTATGAAGGATCAAGCGGGTTGGCATGGCAAAGCCCCTAATGATGAACAATTCGAAGCGGCTCTTAGCGAACTGGAGGGTGAAGTGTAATGGCAGATTTAAATAAGAAAATTGCGACAAGGGATGCTTACGGACAATTCCTTGTGGAATACGGAGCAGAAAGAGACTCTCTCATTGTAATGAGTGCCGACCTTTCAGGATCAAACAAGACGGATGGATTTGAAAAAGCTTATCCAGAAAGATTTATCGAAGCAGGTATATCCGAACAGGACATGCTCGCAGAAGCTGCTGGAATCTCGCATACAGGCCATGTCGTAGCGGCAAGTTCATTTGCGATTTTCGCTGCAGGAAGAGGCTATGAAATAATAAGGAACTCGATTGCACACACAAATGCTAACGTCAAAGTATGTGCTACTCATGGAGGAATTACCGTCGGAGAGGATGGAGCATCTCATCAAACATTTGAGGATCTCGCTCTCATGAGGGTTATCCCTAATATGACAGTCCTGAATCCTGCCGATGCAGTAAGCACTAAGGCTCTTCTCAGACAGCTATTCGACTCGGATGGATCTGCTTATGTAAGGCTTGGCAGATCGGGA
>CAYFWG010000065.1:2785-7388 GCA_964346775.1 uncultured Mogibacterium sp. | reverse complement strand
ATCTATTCTGCAACCTGCACATTAGCAGCTCTTTTTTTATCTGCATTCTTTGGATCATCTTCAATATCAAATGTTACTTTCTGACCCTCTTTGAGTGTCTTGAAACCATCATTCTGAATTGCGGAGAAATGAACGAATACATTATCTCCTTCCTCTGTGTCGATAAAGCCATAGCCTTTTTCATTGCTGAACCATTTTACAGTTCCGTTTGTCATTGTAGTGCGCCTCCTAAAAATCTTGCGTTGTGTAATAAAGACAGCTCATTCTAACAATAATAACGGCTCTTGTCAATGTTCTGACAAATAACTGGCTCAAGAATGGTTGTTTTTCTTTTAGAACTTATGTCTTATTCCTCGTGAGGCTTGAAATTTTTAAGTTTTTCAGGCATCTCCCTGCCACTTCTTGTATAGTAATCGATCAAAGCGGTCTTAATTGCTTCCTCTGCAAGTACCGAGCAGTGAACTTTTCTTGCAGGAAGTCCGTCGAGTGCCTCAACTACAGCTTTGTTTGTGAGCTCGAGAGCCTCGTCGAGAGTAGCTCCCTTGAGGAGTTCTGTCGCCATAGAGCTCGAAGCAATAGCGCTTCCGCATCCGAAGGTTTTGAACTTAACATCGGTGATGACATCTCCATCAACCTTGATGTACATCTTCATGATGTCTCCACAAACTGGATTTCCTACTTCGCCTACTCCGTCAGCTCCTTCGATTACGCCTACATTTCTTGGATTTTCAAAGTGATCCATAACCTTTTCTGAATATAATGCCATTTCTTATCTCCTTATAATATATAAATACTTTATCCTATTCTGCCAGACAGTGTTTGCGCACTCCCGTTTTGAGATCTTCCCAGAACGGGGAAAGCTCTCTGTAGTGAGCAACAGTTTTAGTTACTTTTTCGATTATATAGTCGACTTCCTCTTCAGTATTACCTATATCGAGACTGAATCTCAGCGAACCGTGTGCGATTTCGATAGGAACACCCATGCCCAGAAGAACGTGTGAAGGGTCGAGCGACTCACTTGTGCAAGCCGAACCGGATGAACAGCATATACCATCGTTATCCAGTGAAAGCAGGAGGCTTTCTCCCTCAACTCCCTCGAATGAGAAGTTGACATTTCCCGGTAATCTCTTTACAGGATCTCCGTTAAGTTGTGAGTACGGAATCTTCTTCAGACCTTCGATAAGCCTGTCTCTCAAAGCAGATACTTTCTTCATGTTCTCATCCATATTGTCACAGCCTTCTTTGAGTGCCGCAGCCATGGACATGATTCCAGGTACGTTTACAGTTCCAGCTCTCTTTCCTCTTTCCTGTGCACCACCTTCGATTACATTGAAGAGCTTGATGCCTCTTCTTGCATAGAGAACGCCGACACCTTTAGGTCCGTGGAACTTATGTCCAGAAAGTGAGAGCATATCGATATTCATTTCCTGAACATCTACATGGATATGTGCCATAGCCTGTACAGCATCTGTATGGAAGAGTACACCCTTCTCCTTACAAACTGCTCCGATTTCTGGAATCGGCTGAATAGCACCCATCTCGTTGTTTGCGAACATTATCGATACCAAAGCGGTATCTTCTCTAATTGCATCTCTTACTTTGGCAACATCTACAATTCCGTTGCTTTCAGGAGCAAGATAGGTTACTTCAAAGCCTTCTTTCTCCAGTTTTGCCATCGTATGCAGGATAGCGTGATGCTCGATATTAAGTGTTACTAAGTGTTTCTTGCCTTTTCCCTTAAGTCCTCTTGCCGCACTTATAAGTGCCTGGTTATCGGCTTCCGATCCACCCGAAGTGAAGTAAATTTCGTTTACATTCTTCGCATTGAGGCACTTCGCAACAGTCTCTCTTGCTTCGTCCAGCTTCTCCTGTGCAAGCTGTCCATCAGAGTGCAAGCTGTTCGGGTTGCCGTTATATTTTTCCAGGGCTTCAAGCAAAACCTCTTTTGCTGTTTTGCTCAGGTATGTTGTTGCAGCGTTATCAGCGTATACTTTCATTTCTTCCTCCCGTTAAAAATTTTATAAAGTAGAGCACTTGTCGCAATAATCGCCAAGTAGTTTTTTCCTGTTTCCGTTAACTATATCTTCAAGTGTAATATTGCCCAGATAATTGTCTATTACCATGTCCAGACCCGTCCAAAGCGGTAGTGTGCTGCAAGTGGCGGCCTTTTCACAATTTACACCATCGTGCATTATACAGTTAACCGGTGAAAGGGTTCCTTCTGTAAGTGTTAGGATCTCGCTAATCGTGTATTCATCGGGTTTTCTTGCCAGCTTGTATCCACCGTTCTTACCTCTCAAGCTCTTGAGCATATCTCCTTTAATCAATATCGATATTATGCTTTCGAGATATTTATTCGAGAGGTTCTCCCTCTTGGAAATATCTGCAAGAGAAACGTACCCGTCTGTACTGTTCTTAGCAATATCAACCATTACTGTCAAAGCATATCTGCCTTTAGTTGACACCATCATTTTGACATTTCTCCCTTCCGTGTTCGAATTGCTGAGATTACATCTCAGTTTCTTTTCTTCATAACAATATCCTACCACCAAGGTAGGATATTGTCAACATGATTCTATTAATTGTATATAACAGATTATTCTGTAAATCTTTTTTCGAAATTACCGTAAATTTTCGTGCCCTCGTTCACCATGACAAAGGCTTGCGGATCGATGCTTTTAACGATTTCTATCAGATTGTGAAGCTCATACTTTGAGCACATAGTAACGAGTACGTATGTGTTCTCATCCGTATAACCGCCTGCACCCTTCCAATATGTCAATCCTCTCTTAAGTTCATTAATAACCTTGCGTGTTATTCCTTCCTTTTTCGTGAAAATCATTACCTGAACATTGATGTTCTGAGTGTGCTGATAGTCCAAAGCCAGTGCATTTGCAACCGCAAATATCATGGAATAAACGACAATCTGTATGTCGAAGAGGAAGAAGCAGATTCCATATATTACAGCATTGATCGCAATACTGATCTTCCCCACGCTGAAATTAGGGTGTGTTTTGGACATTGCAACTCCGATGATATCCTGTCCTCCGCCAGAAGTTCCGCCCTTCAAGACGATGCCTGCTCCTGTTCCGGTGACTATTCCACCGACAAGACATCCGGTCAGATAGTCCTCAAACAATGGCTTCGCCGGTACGGGAATAAATGCCATTGCAACAGCAGCTATAGCGATCGAGATCATGGAGGTAACAGTAAATTGTTTCCCCAAGGATTTGTACGCCAAAACAAAAAGCGGAATATTGATAATGTAATAAATAATTCCGAGATAATCTATGCCAGGAATTACAGGTATATGCAGGACATCTACAAATAACATCCTCAGCAACATCGAAATACCGGTAAAACCGCTGCTATAGAGATTCAGCGGAGATATTATTACGTTTATACCGAATGCGAACAGAAGATTACCGAAGACAGCCATTCCGACTCGTCTCAGCACTTGTTTATTCTTCTCAGAAACATCTATCATGTCTGTTAATTATCCTATCTGAATTAATTGTTTTTATTGCTTTTTATATCTTTGCAAAATCTCCAGCTGGGCAACCGTGGCTACTGTGCCTACTGTGACCGTTGCGATGGCTACGACTACTCAGACTTAACCTGCTTCCAATACTTGCTGTAGAGATCTGTAGTCTTATCGTCAAGCATTCTTAGGTTTTCGCATCTTTCTAATGTCGCTTCCGACGGGAAAATCGCCTCGTCTTCGAGGTATTTCTTCTCTATGATATTCTTTGCCGCTTTGTTCGGAGTCGCATAATTTAGATATCCGAAGTTCTGTGCAGCGATGTTTTCCTTGCAAAGGAAGTTGATCCACTTCTCAGCATTTTCCTTGTTGGCAGCGTCTTTAGATACTACCCAGGAATCTATAAAGAATTCTGTTCCTTCTTTAGGAATTACGAATTTAATATTGTCGTTGAGTTCCTTCGTATACACATATTCGCCATTCCATACAACGCCTATAGCAGCAGATCCGTCTGCGAGCATGTCTCTTGCAGAATCATTTGCGTACTTGTACACAAGACCCTTTTGCTTGATCAATTGATCAGCAGCTTCTTTAATTTCCTTTTCATCGCTTGAATTGAGCGAATATCCGAGCTTCTTCAGTCCAATCATAAATGAATCTCTTACGCTGTCAGGCATGACTATCTGGTCTTTGAATTTCTCATCCCACAGGTCATCCCAAGAGTCGATTTCAGCATCGCCTACCAGCTTGGAATCGTACATAATCCCCGCAGTTCCAACCATGTAAGGCACAGAATATTTATTGCCAGGATCGAAGACTTCGGATTTCTTCATATATATGTCTTCAATATTCTTAACATCAGGAATATTGTCGTAATTCAGTTCATCGAGCAAACCGTTTTTGATCATCTTCTCGATCATATAGTCGGAGGTGCATATGCAGTCGTAATTTGTTGCGCCCTTCTCCATTACCGTATACATCTCTTCGGCTGTATCGTATGTATCGATTACTACCTTTATCCCGGTTTCTTCTTCGAATTTTTCTGCTATTGTCGGATCAAAATAGTCGCCATAACTATAAACATATACCTCACCCTTTGAACTTGAACCGCAACTGACACCT
>CAYFWG010000065.1:0-2740 GCA_964346775.1 uncultured Mogibacterium sp. | reverse complement strand
GCCGTATCTCAATCGACATTAACGAATATTATAGCATATTGCGAGGCTCTACTGTATCTTCCAGACACCAATATTGCCCATATTTTGTTCTATTTCAGCACAAAGCCATCAATCCGCCTCCTTGCGATTGACTAAGCTTGTTAACTTTAATACAATATACCCAAGATGTTACAATCCAGTCCGCTTTACATTAAGGGGTCTTGGTTGTAGAGATAAAAATAAGGAGGATATTGTAGGATGAAGAAAGAATATGAACCGTTATTCACCCCTTGGAAGATAGGTAATGTTGAAATTCCTAACAGAATTGTCCAAACCGCCATGGGGGGAACGTCCCTCTTCGGATGGCTCGAGCCTTGCCATTTCGATAAGGAAGCTGCCAATCACATTCTTAGTCGTGCACAGGACGGAGTCGGACTTGTAATTCCGGGAATGCAGACAGTAAGAGATGCTATGGGCAGAAGATGGCTTCACTCAAACAAGAAGATGTTCAAGGATCTGGCCAAATGGCTGCCTGAATTCCACAAGACAGGTTCCAAGCTTTTCATACAGCTCTCAGCCGGTATGGGTCGTTCTATGGCTATCAACCATTTAATGGTAGACATGCTGAAATGCAAACCTTTCGGAGCTATTGCAAAACCTTTCTTAGATGTCGATTTTGTATGTGCTTCCGCTTCGGAAACACCTAACAGATGGTATCCAGACATCAAGTCGAGACCTCTGACAGTCAAAGAAATTCAGGAGTTGGTAGAAGCTTTCGCTAAGACAGCTAAGCTTTGCCAAGAAGCAGGAGTTGACGGTATTGAGATTCACGCCGTACACGAAGGATATCTTCTGGACCAGTTCACAATCGCAAACATGAACTTCAGAACAGACCAGTATGGAGGCTCATTCGAAAACAGATTCAGATTCCCTGTAGAAATCGTTCAGGCTATCAAGCGCGAATGCGGAGAGGACTTCCCTGTCGCTCTCAGATATTCTGTAGTTTCCAAGACCAAGGGATGGTTGCAAGGCGCACAGCCAGGCGAGAAATTCGAAGAATTCGGCCGTGACATGAAGGAATCGGAAAAAGCGATCAAGTACCTTCAGGATGCGGGCTACGATATGTTCGACTGTGACAACGGAACTTACGATGCTTGGTACTGGGCTCACCCACCTGTATATATGCCTGACAACTGTAACCTCGAGGACGTTAAGCACATCAAGAAGTTTACCGACAAACCTGTCGTATGCGCAGGTAAGATGGACCTCAAGGTAGGTGCAAAGGAGATTAAATCAGGCGGTATCGACGGTCTGGGAATAGCAAGACAGAACCTCGTCGACCCTGACTGGGTGACCAAGCTCAAAGAAGGCAAAGAAGAGGAGATTAAGCCTTGTATCAGATGTCACAACGCTTGTTTCAGCTTTGCAAAATCCAAGAGTACTTCAAACACTCAGTCACTCTTCGACTCACTTCAATTAGCTCGCTGTGCTTTGACTCCTTCTACAATGCAGCACAACAAATACAAGATCGTCCCTACTACAAAACCTAAGAAGGTTGCTATTGTAGGCGCTGGATTCGGCGGGCTCGAGACAGCCCTCGTTCTTAAGCAAAGAGGCCACAAACCTGTTGTATTTGAAGCAGACAAGAAGATGTTCGGACTATACAACACAGCAGCTGCAATGTCCTTTAAGGACGCTGACAAAGCTCTGATGAAATGGTACGAAAGAGAATTGAAGAAATGGGATATAGACGTAAGACTCAATTCCGAAATTCAGGATATCAACTCCCTGCTCAAGTCATACGACGAAGTTGTCGTTTCTGTAGGTGCAGTTCCTAAGGCTCTTCAGATTCCGGGCTTCAACAAAACAATTTCTTTCACAGATTTGCTAACAGGCAGAAAGAAATTCGACAAGATCGTATTCCTCGGCGGTGGACTTTCCTCATGCGAAGCAGCATACGATGCAGTTCTCGCAGGCAAGCACCCTGTAGTAGTTGAGTTCATGGACGACCTTATTTCCGCACCGGGAACATGCCTTGCTAACTCATCTTTCTTGAGAGAAGCTCTACCATTCAAGAACGTTCCTGTACATCTGAGAAGCACTATTACAGAAGTTGGCGACGGATATTGCATGATTAAAAATGTAGAGACAGGCGAGACATGGAAAGAAGAGTGCGATTGCGTAGTAAACGGACTCGGCTTCACACCTAACGACAGATTTGCTTCGATCAGAAACAGACATCTCCACAGAGTTGGTACTTGTGACAAATGGGGAGCTTTAAGAGAAGTTATCTGGAGTGCTTGGGATGTAGCGATGAAGATCTAATAGACATCGGTTAAATCTCAAATATCAACTCAAAGAACATGATAATGATCTAAGAATAAGAGGAGTATCGCAATGCGATACTCCTCTATTATTTCATGTAAATCTTAAATTCATATAAAATTTAATTCGTATAAAATTTGATTCTTACAACTATATATGATGCTACCAGGAGTTATACGAATGTATAAAGTCTATAAGCTAAGAAATTCTTCTCTTATTCTGCTTCCAGTCTTCGTTCCAGCGATTCCGCCGAGTCCTGTTTCTCTGAGATCGGAATTGAGAGAATCTCCTACTTCACCCATAGCTTCAGATACTTCTTCGAATGGTACGATGGATTTAATTCCTGCCATTGCAGTATCAGCCGACAAGATTGCGTTGATAACTCCAGATGAATTTCTGAATAGACAAGGATACTCGATCAATCCTGCTATAGGGT
>CAYFWG010000064.1:0-7437 GCA_964346775.1 uncultured Mogibacterium sp. | reverse complement strand
TATTTCTAATTAAATCCTGTGCATTATTAGTCCATACATCTGTTCCATGCGAGAATCCCGACATCTTAATAAGAGCCGAGACAGTCGTCGGATGGATGTCATCCAGCATGGCTCTTGTAAAATTCGTACCGAATTCCGGTATTGCATAAGTGCCATGGACAAATTTGTAATTAGGATTCTTAATTTTGAGTTCGTCTATCGAGGTAAATATACTAAGCGTCCTCTTGTCATCTAGTGGAATAGTCATAGGATCCACACCAGTCATAACCTGCAAATACCTAATTAACTGAGGCACATCGTGTCCGAGAACATCGAGTTTCAGGAGGTTTTCATCCAGTTTGTGATAATCGAAATGAGTCGTTATAACATCAGAATCCTTCTTGTTTGCAGGCCTTTGTATAGGGCAAAATTCGTATATTTCATGATCTTCTGGAAGGACTATAATTCCACCTGGATGCTGACCCGTTGTCCGCTTTACTCCGGTACAGCCCTTGACCAAGTAGTCAATATCTCCATTTCCAATATTAATATTGTTATCCTCGATATAGTGTTTAACGTATCCGAAAGCAGTCTTATCAGCGATAGTAGCAACCGTTCCTGCTTTAAAGACATTGTTTTCTCCGAAGATTTCACCGACGTATTTATGAGCTATAGGTTGATACTCACCGGCAAAGTTCAAGTCTATATCCGGTTCTTTATCTCCCTTAAATCCAAGGAATGTTGCGAACGGTATATTGACACCCTCTTTGTTCATCTTTGCACCACATTCAGGGCAAATCTTGTCTGGCATATCGTAGCCTGTGTCGTATTTATCGAGTTCTTGGGATTTCTCGTAGTGTTTACATTCAGGGCATACGTAGTGAGGCGGTAAGGGATTAACCTCTGTAATTCCTGCCATAGTTGCAGCAAAGGACGAACCCACAGAACCCCTCGATCCGACGAGGTATCCATCCTCATTGGATTTTTGTACAAGCATTTGAGCTGCAATATACATTACAGCGTAGCCGTTTCCGATTATGGAATTTAATTCGACTTCAAGCCTTTCCTCGATCTCCTCAGGTAGAGGGTCTCCGTATATAGATTTTGCTCTTGAGTAGCAACTTTCTCTTAACTTTTCATCAGCACCGTCAATCTTCGGAGGGAACTTTCCTTTCGGAATAGGCTGGACCTCTTCGACCATGTCGGCGATTTTGTTTGTATTAGTTATTACTATCTCTTCAGCTCGTGATCCGAGATAATCGAACTCGTCCATCATTTCGTTCGTAGTTCTGAGGTACATAGAGTCCGACTGAGTATCTTTAAAACCTATGCCAGCCATGATGATATTTCTATATATCGATGCCTCAGGTGTAGGATAATGCGAGTCTGTTGTTGCAACAGTGAGCTTGCCGTTTCTATCACCTGCTTCGATAACTCTCTTGTTAAAGCGGATAATATCTTCAACGCTGTTCACAATACCCTGGTTAACCATGAACTGATTATTTCCGAGAGGCTGTATCTCAAGATAGTCGTAAAAAGAGACTATTTTGTCGAGTTCCTCGTCATCAGCTCCTCTTACTATCGCTCTATAAACCTCTCCCGCTTCGCAGGCACTTCCTACAATCAGACCTTCACGATGTGCTTGCAGGATAGAGCGAGGTATCCTCGGCTTTGTGTGAAAATAATCTATATGCGACGTGCTTACAAGCTTGTACAGATTCGTCAGTCCTGTCTGATTCTTTGCCAATAGAATGATATGATTTGTTTTATTCTTCTTGATATCTATACTGCCGTCTTCGTTGATGGCGTTTTCATCAGGGTACAAATATCCTTCAAGTCCATATATCACCTTTATATTCTTACCCTGCTTTGCCAACTTATCTGCTGTTTTTGCCGCATCTGGGAAACTTTGAACTACACCATGGTCGGTTATCGCTACTGCAGGCTGATTCCAGTGAGCCGCCATCTTTACAATGTTCTCAACCTCGTTGAATCCGTCATTATCGCTCATTTTTGAGTGACAATGAAGCTCAACTCTTTTCATCCCAGGATATGTATCTTCTTTGATTTCCCTATCTATCTTCTTGATTGAAGTAGCCATTACACAGTTTTCGTGGTCGAATGTATCGTATTCGGCTTTTCCCAAAACTCTGATAAAGTCACCGCAAATTATGTTCTCGTTTATCTCCTGTACTTTTTTGTTCGAGATAAATGCTTTAATAAGAAATGTCCTGATTTTATCCGCAATTCTGATAAATAGAAGAGCCTGACCGTTCTTTATGGGTCTTGATTCGATTCTGAAGACCTCTCCTTCGAGGGAAATCTTGTCCTTGCTTCCTACCGAGTCTATCGCATCTTCGTATGAAATAGGTTCGTTATTAAAATCGTTTCCCAGAAGAACGAGTTCTCCAGCGGAATTTGTAAATGCTGGTTTGTCTTTGTTTTGTCTTTTGTATCCATTCTTGTTAAATTGACCGCCGAATTGATTGTTTTGGCTGTCTGTCTCATCTGAAGAAGGCATCTTGATTCCCGTGTAGATAAAATTCAGCCTTATTTTATGTGCTGAGCCGAGTTTATTCTTAATCCTGTCTTTCATTAGGAGCTGGAGACTTGAAGGCATAATAAAATTGAGCTTAGTGTCAACACTAAGCACAAGGCTCTTCCGACCGAATGAAAATCCGATTATCTCTATATCAATTTCCGAAGCTTTTTTCCCGGTTGCACCGACCAATTCGTCGACCGTCAGTATTTCCGGTAGTATCTTAATCATATGTTATCTATCCTGTTCCACAATTTCTATCAGTCTATCTATCAACCTGTCTTCAGGCACTTTTTCCAGAATCTCTCCGTGTGAAAATATAAGCCCTTTGCCACGACCGCCTGCAATACCGTAATCAGCCTCGCGGCTTTCTCCAGGACCGTTTACAACGCATCCCATTACAGCTACCTTGATAGGTTTCAGTCCTAGCCTCTTTCTTTCATTGGCAACTTTCTCCAGGCGGGTTTCAGCCTCGTTGGCAAGTGATATGAGGTCTATTTGAGTCCTTCCGCATGTAGGGCATGAAACGATATCTATCAGCTTATCCCTTAATCCGACCGTCTCGAGTATCCTTCTTGCAAATAGAACTTCCTCGACAGGATCCTCTGTCAATGAGACCCTCATAGTATCACCTACACCATCGAGGAGAAGAGATCCTATGCCTATTGCCGATTTAATAGCCCCACTTCGAGGAGTTCCAGACTCTGTTATTCCTATGTGCATAGGATAATTTGTCATATTCTTTAGAAGCATGTGGGCATCGTAATTCATCTTAACATTTGAAGATTTAATTGAAACAACGAGCTGATCGTAATCCATGTCTTCGATTATTTTCAGTGTATTTACTCCGCTTTCGGCAAGAGCTTCAGCTGTAACTCCGCCGTATTTTGCAATCAAGCTCCTATCGAGGGACCCCGAATTGACGCCTACCCTTATCGGTATATTTCTTTCCTTTGCGGATTCTACTACCTTCCTTACATTATCAAGACTTCCTATATTGCCAGGATTAATCCTGATTTTATCAGCGCCTTGTCTGATAGCTTCTATTGCCAGCTTATAATCGAAATGTATATCAGCGACAAGAGGAGTTTTTACATGCCTTCTTGCTTCTCCGAAAGATTCGGCAGCCGCCAAATCAGGAATTGCGCACCTTACTATCTCACAGCCCGCATCAGCCAGTTCATCTATCTGTCGTACTAAAGCTTTTGTGTCCCTTGTGTCGACATTAGTCATCGACTGTATCGATACCGGTGCACCGCCACCTATTAAAATACCCCCGCAATTGACTTGTTTAGTCATGTAAATCTCCTTGTATTAGAACAAATTCCTCACATCGTTTATCGTGATAAATATGAAAAGTGAAATAAGCAAAACCATGCCGACCATCGTCGCTTTGTATTCCATCTCATCGCCTATACGACCTCCAGATATTATCTTCAAAAGGACGAAGAATATTTTTCCTCCATCGAGGCCAGGTATAGGGATTATGTTAAATAAAGCGAGGTTCAAGCTCACCAGGGCAAGGAGTATAAGATAGGCTTCCGCTCCGTATGACTGAGTCTGACCTACAATTTTCACAAGCCCGACTGGACCAGATACATCGTCTTTTTGTATGCCTCTATTGAATATCTCCTGAAAAGCACCTATCATCATCTTGCTTAAATTCCAAGTAGATTTGAATCCGTATTGGATAGATGTCACAGGATTCTTCGTAATCTCGGATACGACGCCTATTACATATCTTTTGTTTTCCTTGTCGTATTCTGGTGTTAATTCGAAATTCTTAGTATCTCCATCGCTTTTGACGACAACATCCATATCGCCCTTTGTGTACTGAGATATCTTGCCTGTTACATCTTCCCAGCTCGAAACCTTCTCACCGTCGATCTCAACGATTCGGTCTCCACTTGTGATTCCCGCTTCGTAGGCCGGTGTGTTTTTGTTTACAGAAGCAATCTTATTTGTAGGAACGCCGCTTATTCCAGCAACGATTGTCATCACTATAATGGCAATCAAAACATTCATCGTAACGCCCGCGAGAAGTATAGCGATCTTCTGAAGCGGACTCTTATTACCGTACGCTCTTTCATCATCGCTTGCTTCATCTTCCCCTTCAAGGGCACAAAATCCGCCGAGAGGCAGAAGTCTTAACGAATATTGGGTTTCACCTTTTTTTCTCTTGAAAAGCAGAGGCCCCATCCCCACAGAGAATTCGTTGACTTTGACGCCGACTAACTTCGCAACTATCATATGGCCGAGCTCGTGAGGAATTACCAGCACGAGCAGCATTATTACAAATAATATTGCAGTCTTCAATATACAAACTCCTTTACCATTCTTCTTGACTCCATATCAAGATTAAGTATTTCCTCTACCGTCTCAGGGTTCGACGGTTTATGCTCCTTCATCACGCGTTCTATGTTGTAAGGAATATCTGTAAATCTAATTTTCCCTTTGAGGAACATCGCGACATGCTCTTCGTTTGCCCCATTCATCACTACCGGATAACTTCCACCTTCCTCTAACGCCATGTATGCAAGATCGATGCATCGGAAAACCTTTCTATCGGCTTTTTCAAAAGTCAGGGAAGAACCCGTAGTGAAAAAGTCCAAACTCTCTCCCTTATATCCCAATCTGTCTGGATAATTGAGCGCCAAACTGATAGGTATTCTCATGTCGGGAAGTCCAAGCTGGGCAATAACAGAAGTATCCTCAAATTCTACCATCGAGTGGACTATGCTTTGAGGATGAACGCATATGTCTATCTTGTTTCCAGGTACATCGAAAAGCCACCTTGCTTCGATTACTTCCAAGCCCTTGTTCATCATCGTAGCTGAGTCTATCGTAATCTTGCTTCCCATACTCCATTTCGGGTGATTGAGAGCTTCTTCGAGGCTTACACTTAGAAGTTCTTCAGCTGTGAATCCTCTAAAAGGTCCTCCTGAAGCGGTAAGAATAAGTCTTTTGATATTCCTATTTTTATTTCCTTCCAAGCATTGGAAGATTGCGCTGTGCTCACTATCTACGGGGAGAAGGCTTACCCCTTTTTCCTTGACGAGGTCTGTTACAATTTGACCTCCCGCAACAAGGGTCTCCTTATTTGCCAAAGCAATATCTTTTCCCATTTTAATAGCTTCGCAGGTCGGTGCTAGTCCGCTTATCCCCATTAAAGCATTTAGGACAATGTCACATTCAATGTGCGTAATTTGAACAAGACCGTCTTCTCCGTATAGGATTTCAATGTCTGTAAATTCATTTTTGATTCGCCTGGCGTCTTCTTCATTCCCAACGCAAACAGCAGATGGTGAAAACTCACGTATCTGCTCAATGAGATCGTCTACCCTTGTCATACAGGTAAGACCGACCGCTTCAAATTTATCCTTATTGTCTCTAATAACTTCGAGAGCCTGGCGCCCTATAGAGCCCGTGCTCCCGAGAATAAGTACCTTCTTCATTTAAGTTAATCCCTTATATTGTTTGTTCTATCCGAAAAACAAAACGAAGTAATATACGAAAGGTGCCGTGAAAATCACACTGTCAAATCTATCCATGATTCCGCCATGTCCAGGTATTAGGTGTCCATAATCCTTAATGCCCATCTTTCTCTTGAATGCAGATGCGGATAGATCTCCTGCCTGCGATATCGCGCCTCCGAATACTCCGATGAATATCGTTTGCCACAAGATCTCTGGTGCAACAAAGAATCCATAAAGACCGCACAAAAGTCCTGCACCTATTACTCCTCCTACAGCACCTTCGATTGTCTTCTTAGGGCTCAAATTAGGAGCGAGTTTGTGCTTTCCAACTAAATAGCCTGTAAAATATGCGAATATATCCGATCCGAAAGCAGCTATGACAACTGTCCATATATAGATATTCCCCGTAACAACTCTATCGAGCAAAACTAGATGGTATGAGAAAAACACTACATATATCAGACCCAGAGCTGTAACTGGAGCATCGAATGGTCCCCTCTCTGTTATACGCCAGCCGTAAATCATCGACAATGAAATAGCAGCCACAATCCATATCATGATTAACCACGGTGTAAGGTTCCCGAGCCTGACGAATGTATTTACTCCTAGATACAGGTAATACGATACGAAATGCATAATATAGAGGGCTGTAATCATAAAGTATGCTATTTTTTTTGATGGTTTGACATCAATAGCTTCCCAGCCGTTATAAAACTCGGTAACTCCGATATATGATATTACCGCACAGGCAAGTGCAAGTGTAACACCGCCAAAATACAGAATTAATAGCAATGGAAACATGCAAAGTCCTGCAATTACTCTTGTTTTCATAAGTATCCTATCTCCTGTCTGAGATTATTTATCGTCCTTATCTCTTCCACCGAATCTTCTCTTCCTCTTGGAGTATTCCTCAAGGAGTTTGTAGTATTCTTCCTGTGTAAAATCTGGCCAGAGAGTGTCAGTAAAAATAAGTTCACTATATGCGGATTGCCATGTCAGAAAATTGGACATCCTCTCTTCCCCGCTCGTCCTAATAATTAGGTCTGGGTCGGGAATATTTAGGTTGTGAGAGCCTGAATAAAGATATTGCGAAATATCTTCCTCCTCGAGAGTGTCGATATCCCTTCCTTGCTCAATGCACTCTTTGTAAAGAGTTTTTACGCTTTTGAGGATCTCATCTCTGCCACCGTAGTTCAAAGCGATATTAAAAACCAATCCGTCGTTATCTTTGAGAGTGTCCACCATGCTGTCGATCGCTTCGACCGATTCCTTAGGTAGCATATCGTATTCTCCCATAATATTAATGTGAACATTGTTCTCGTCGAGCTCTTTTAGTTCCGAATTCACATATTTAATAATCAGTTTGAATATCCCGTTGACTTCTTCTGTGCTTCTCTTCCAGTTTTCTGTTGAGAAAGCATAGACAGTCAAATACTTGACCCC
>CAYFWG010000063.1:4272-7479 GCA_964346775.1 uncultured Mogibacterium sp. | reverse complement strand
TGACCACCACCTGCGGGAAAGAAGACGGATTCGTCACAAACGAAAGCGTCGAAGCCGTTTACAGCTTTGACAGAGGTTATTTTTGTAGTATTTTGTGTCAGATATGGATCGTCTCTATAAAGTCTTTTGCTAGCCATTTTTTCTCATTTCTATAGTGTTTCACGCGTTTCATAAAAAAGAACAAAAATGTATTTTGCGGATGAGCAAAAATGTTGATAAATCTCATTGACAAATTTGAAAACTTATTGTGAGCCTTGAAATTTAAGCGTTTTAGCGTTTGAACTTATCCACATGGATAAGTGGAAAAAACTGTATACAATTTTTGAAAACCTGTGGAAAAACCTCTAAAATATTGCAAAGTTGCGGTTTGCAGTTTGTTGATATTTTTTTACAAAAATTCGAACAGAGCTTCGAATATTATAAAATAAAAAAATTATTCTGTAGTTTCTATAAGGTCCTTAAACATAGCTCCCGGAGTTTGGCACAGAGTATGAAAAACCGGTGTGTCGAGTGTATATCTGCCGTCCAATTGCATATATGGTGAATACAAAGACATAACGGTCGAATTATCGAGGACGGAAATGTTCATTATCTTATGACTCATAATCACGAATTCTCCTGCTACAGTAAGTAGGGCATAACCGTACACATCATCACCGAGTCTGTACTCAGCTCTTCCAACATGAGAATTGTCCTTATTATAAATTGTGAAAAGCCATCCGTTTGGAACGGATTTAGGCTCTACACCTGCCAGTGTCGAGATCTTATTTCCGTCGAAGTCTTCCAGTAAGCTGTCTTCACAATCGAAAACTGTTATATGCTCGGTTTGAGAAATCTGCATAGCTGCCTCGTAATCCGACAGCTTATTAATGGAGCCTACTGCAATTTCTGTAACCTTAGCATCCCTCTTGGCATAATTGGCCTCAAGCCATATTACAAAACTTGCAAAGTAGTATCTTGTGCCGCTCAGCATTGTTATCTTGCAGCGAAATGGGACGGAGGTTCCATCTGAAGGCGGATGATCGACGGAGTTTGCTGTTTTGATACTGCTTCGTATGAGAGAACTTATTCCGAGCTGGGCAAGAGGAGATTCTACAAGCTCGTCTTTGGGAATATAGGTCAGATAAGATGTTGCAGCAAAGTCCAGGTCGATTAGCCTCATAATGAAATAATTAATGGTTTCATATGCATCGAGGCGCTTTGGAATTAGAGCTGAGAGAACTTCATTATCCGTCATCGAATCCGTATACAAGCCATCTTCGACCAAAGCCTCTCTCATCATCTTCAGCCTAATTGAAGCATATCTCCGAAAATCTTTGTTTTCTTCATTGTCATACTCGCGATGACGTTTTTCATCCGCCAAAGGTAATGCTGAGTCGATAAATTTAACCAAAACTTCTGGAGATATTTCGATTACCTTGCCTCCCATAACATTTGTAAAATTCTTCCAGTATAGGGGCATAAGCCTCTTATATTCGGCACCTTCTTTGTCAGGCGTGCATACGAATTCGTAATAGTCGTCAACACCGTATTCCGAATAGTCGAGATGAAAGACCTGATAGAACTTTGAACGTGGATTGATTGGATCCACCCAGGTCACGCAAAAAGCGACAGCGCCCATAAGACGCGTCTCGGTCGCTTTGCATGAGACATACTTATAGTCCGCAAAGTGATTGTAATATTCCGATTGTTTACCTTCTACAACTTGAAATACAGGCATAAAATTCTCCTTTTGAAATATTATAACAGATTGATGTAAGAAGGACACATAGTATATTTAGGCGAATATGACAATAGAGCCTTCAACTATTTACAAAACAAGATGAAGAAGTATTGACAATGAGAATGATGATTATATAATTAAAGAACCTTATTAAGAGCGAGTGAGGGAATGGGCCCTGTGATCTCGCGGCAACCTCACAGAAGGTGAAGGTGCCAATTCCCACGGGAGATAAGCCATTTCCCGGCAGATGAGGACGTGGGTATCTCTCTGCATTTGGCAGAGGGATTTTTTATGGCTTTTAAGACCGAAAGGTCAGATATATAGGAGAAGAAAATGACTAAACTTTTTACATCGGAATCTGTAACTGAGGGACATCCGGATAAGGTTTGTGACCAGGTATCGGACGCAATTTTGGATGCTATACTCGAACAGGATCCGAATGCTCATGTTGCTTGTGAAACCGCAGCTAAGAAGGGTTTTATGCGGATATTCGGTAAGGCTTCTGGACATTTCAACGTCGATTATGAAGCTATCGCAAGAAAGACTATATGCGATATCGGATACGATAGAGATGAGGCATGCTTTAATGGTAATACATGCGATATAATAGTTCGAATGGAAGAACAGTCGGCAGATATCGCTATGGGAGTAGACGAGTCCTTCGAGATCAAAGAGGGCGGAGTAAGAGATGAATTCGATTGGACGGGTGCTGGAGACGGGGGAATGATGTTCGGATATGCCTGCAATGAGACTGAAGAACTTATGCCAATATCCATACAGATGGCACACGCGCTCTCAAAGAGGCTTGCAGAGGTAAGAAAGAACGGAACACTACCATACCTCGGACCAGACGGAAAGACTCAGGTTACAGTAGAATACGAAAATGGAGTTTTGAAGAGAATAAATGCGGTTGTAGTTTCAACCCAGCACAGCGAGGATGTCTCTCTCAAGAAAATAAGGGAAGACATGATAGAAGAAGTTATCAAGCCTGTCATTCCTGAACACCTTATAGATGAGCATACCAAGTTCTTTGTAAATCCTACAGGTCGTTTTGTAATAGGCGGGCCTATGGGAGATTCGGGTCTTACGGGAAGGAAGATTATCGTCGACACCTACGGCGGACATTCCTCTCACGGTGGCGGAGCTTTTTCGGGCAAGGATCCTACCAAAGTAGACAGGTCTGCAACTTACATGGCAAGGTATATTGCGAAGAACATAGTTGCGGCTGAAATCGCAAGGGTATGCGAAGTTCAAATCGCGTATGCAATTGGTGTTGCCGAGCCAGTTTCGATAGCTGTAGAGACTTTCGGAACGGGAATTGTGGACGACGAAAGAATTGCCGAGCTTATAGCCGACCATTTCGACATGAGGCCTGCTGCAATTATGAAGAAACTCAATCTCAAAAAACCTCAATACAGAAATCTTGCCGCATACGGTCACATGGGAAGAAACGACCTCGGTGTGAGATGGGAAGATACTGATAT
>CAYFWG010000063.1:2975-4262 GCA_964346775.1 uncultured Mogibacterium sp. | reverse complement strand
GAACTTAGG
Source organism: uncultured Mogibacterium sp. (assembly GCA_964346775.1). Classification (GTDB taxonomy): domain Bacteria; phylum Bacillota; class Clostridia; order Peptostreptococcales; family Anaerovoracaceae; genus Crickella. The sequence goes on along the minus strand of CAYFWG010000063.1, from coordinate 4,253 downwards.
CTTGCAATAAGCGGTGCCAGCGAAAAATAAGAAAGGACACACCTATGTCTCGCTTTGAAAAGATTTCAATAGAAAGATGGAATGCAGATTGTGCAATCGAAGGTATTTCGGAATCTGAGTTAAAGAAAAGATATGACGAGATTCTTCTGCCAAAACAGGCGACAGCTTCGTCGGCAGGTTGCGATTTTTTCATGCCATACGATTTGGAATTTGAACCAGGATCTAAGGTTAGAATTCCGACGGGAATAAGGTGGCTAACAAACGAAGAGGATAGAAGACAGGTTCTGATGATATTTCCTCGAAGCGGCCTGGGATTCAAGTACGGAATCAGGCTTTCAAATACTGTCGGCATAATAGATTCTGACTACTGCGGTTCGGATAATGAGGGACATATTATTGTCTCTTTGGAGAATCCTTCCGAGGAAACCATATATCTTCCTGCAGGCAAACCATTTGCTCAAGGAGTAGTAGTAATCTATGATATTCCGAGCGGAGCGGAATCCTCAGAAGCAAGAAACGGCGGATTTGGCAGTACGGACGAGAAGTAAAACAATATATTACAGACAATAAGGGTTAAAAATATCAGGTGCGATAAATGAAGAATGCTAAGAGAACAATGCCAGCAAAAGATCTTAAGTCGTATGATGTCGTCGTAATAGGCGGAGGAGCATCAGGACTTACTGCGGCAATTCAAATCGGTGTCAAAGCACCTGATTTTAATGTCGCAATAATAGAAAAGAATGACGATCTAGGACGAAAGATTAAGGCAACCGGAAGTGGTAGATGCAATATTTCAAATGTGGACGCATTCGGCTATCAGGAAATAATGGCCTTCTTTGATGAAATAGGAATCGTAACGAGGACTTATGAAAACGGTTTGATATACCCATATTCAGAATCAGCCTCCGATGTGGCTTCTCTACTGGATATGAAGGTGAGGGAGCTTGGAGTTGATATAATAACCGAATCAGAGGTAACTTCGGTTATAACATCAAATCAAAATGAGTTTGAAATCGAGTATGTTCAGAATACGAAACGAGACTCTAACACGTTCAAAATGAAATCGAAGTAGGTCGTCCTTGCTATGGGAGGCAAGGCAGGTCCGAGCCTTGGAACGACTGGAGACGGGTATAAGATTGCAAGAGAGCTGGGTCACAGCATAGTAACACCTGTACCTGTTTTGACTTCAATCGAATGCTCCGAGTGGGAAGCGGGTGCAGTTCCAGATGCGAGACCTTTGGGTGGCACGAGAACTAGGGGAAGGATCTCTCTATTTAA
>CAYFWG010000063.1:2225-2965 GCA_964346775.1 uncultured Mogibacterium sp. | reverse complement strand
CACTAAGGTCTTTGAGGAGCTGGGAGAAATCCAGTTTACTAGGTACGGTTTGTCGGGCATTTGCGTATTTAATATGACAAGATTCATGAGATACAATAAGCCAGCAGGAGAAAGCCTGGATCAGTTTGAAATAAGAGCTGATCTCTTCAGTGAGGGGAATATAAAGGACCACCTTATCGAGAGAAGGAAAAACGACTTTGCAGGTTCAAAGATATCAAACATCCTCCGCACTGTGCTTAAAGAAGGTCTGGCGGATTATGTCCTAAAGTATGCGGAAGAAAATCTCAAAAATACACATGATGATACTTTCACTTTGAATAGAGCAGTTTCAAGTCTAACCGACGAAGATATTGAAATTATTTCGGAATCTGTTCACAACCTTAAATTCCATCCGACTAATATCAGAGGTTGGAAGGATGCACAAGCGACAGCCGGGGGAGTATCTTTGGAGGAAGTAAACGAAGAAACCTGCGAGTCGAAGATATGCAAGAACCTATATATAACTGGAGAACTCCTCGATAGAGACTTCCCGTGCGGTGGATTTAACCTTAGTAACGCATGGATAACTGGAATTCATGCAGCAAAAGATATCGTCGAAAGATAATTACTATAAGAAGCATGAAAAAACACTAAAAAATACGAAAAATACGAAAAACGGAGAAATATGAATCACTATCGTCTCAGCGAAATAAAAACAAAAATAGATGTATCTAAGGAAGCTTTGCCAGGAATTGTTGCAG
>CAYFWG010000063.1:0-2215 GCA_964346775.1 uncultured Mogibacterium sp. | reverse complement strand
AAAGATATCGAAGGTTTTGAAATACGCAGGCAGTCGATAGATTCCAGAAAAAAGCCCGATATATTTTTCGTTTATACGGTCGACTTTTATTCCGAGAAGGAATTGATTAATAGACATTCCAAAGGAAAGACAAACAGGAAGAACGAAAAAGGCAAAAAAGAAAGAAACAATCACAACAAAATAGGCTCTTTAATAAAGATAACAGAGCCGGAGCATACACCCGAGCCTATTTCAGGAACAAAAGAACTCATAGGCAAACCTGTCGTAGTTGGAATGGGTCCATGCGGGATTTTTGCAGGACTTGAACTCGCGAAGAGAGGATACAAACCCCTGATTATCGAAAGAGGCCCTGCAATGAAGGAGAGGGTGAAGGCTGTAAGGTTATTTAACGAAGAAAGAGTGCTCAATCCCGAAGCCAATCTTCTTTACGGAGAGGGTGGAGCTGGAACTTTCTCCGACGGCAAACTTGCAACTGGGATTAAGGACGGTCTCATACGAAATGTTCTCAAGGAATTTACAGAAGCTGGAGCGGGTGAGGATATCATGTATCTGGCAAAGCCCCATATAGGAACGGATGTACTTAGGGCGGTAATCGTGAATTTAAGAAAGAAGATCGAAAGCCTTGGAGGGGAGATCAGATTCAATACAAAGCTGGATGCTATCGCTGTCAGCGATGGAGAGGTTAATGGAGTTGAGATTGTCTCGGAGGATGGAAGAGAGACGATAGAAACAAATGCTCTTATACTTGCTCTTGGCCACAGTGCGAGAGACACTTTTCAAGTCATAAAAGACTTGGGTCTTGAAATGAAGAAAAAGCTTTTCTCAATCGGAGTAAGGATGGAACATCCTCAGCAGATGATAGATACCGCACAGTACGGAAGTCAAAATGTCGGCAAACTTCCGCCTGCAGAATACAAGATATCTCATAAGGCAAAGAACGGCAGAGGGGTATATTCTTTTTGCATGTGTCCGGGCGGAGAAGTTGTCGTTTGCACGACAAGAGAAGGTGAGCTTTGCGTAAAGGGTAGAAGATTTTGAAGGTGATGATGTTTTGGCAGGCGTCCGCTTCCAGGAAAAGTACGAGAGATTGGCATTTATAAACGGTGGAGGAAACTTCCAGCCACCACGCTGTAGTATGAGGAGCTTCCTGGATGCTGAAAACGAAGAATCTAAGCCCGTTATAAATTCTCTTCCAGAATTTGCTGTAGAAGCAATAAGGGAGGCTGTACCTGAATTCGCACGCAAGATCAAGGGTTACGATGAGCCCGATGCCCTAGTGACGGCAACGGAAACCAGGAGTTCATCCCCAGTGAGAATATTAAGGAGCGATTCGGGTGAAAGCAATATAAAAGGAATCTACCCCGCAGGAGAAGGAGCCGGATATGCAGGTGGAATTACATCAGCCGCATGCGACGGAATCCGGGCGGCGTGGAACATAATAGAAAAATTTGAAATCCCAAGATAGGGATTTCGAGAACTAGAAGACTACAAAGAAATTTGTGCGTTTGATATATTTCAATTCTTCAGACGATATTTGAAGCTTAGAGTACAGGTAGTCCTCGTCGGTTATAGGTGTTTCACTAGCTACAACTTTCAAAGAAATGCTTTGATAGAAGAAAGAGATTGTCGTCATAGAACCGATACGAGGTTCGCCTCTCTTCGCAAGGGAAGGGAGTCTGATACTTATAGTGTCAAATGGTGGATCGGCATTCTGATAAAAAAACGTGTTTCCAGTATCGTTACAAATTATTCTCCCATTATAAAGGAAGTCGGATTTAAAAAAGTTCTGAACATCTTTAACACCGAAATGAAAAGTTGATTGCATAGCCGAGAGATTATTTTCGAGAACGCCACATACGATTTTATTTTTCTTTTCACTCAAGAAGTACAGGTATAACTTCCTGTAAAAACGATCTTGATTTTTCCCTCCCTGAACTTCTTCATTACCATCTAAGGCAGTAGCAGGTATTATCGTGTAGATATTAAGTTTAAGAATATTACAGATGTCGATAAGAACCTCTAGACCGATTTCTATCTCGCCCTTCTCATATTTTGAAACAGTCGGAACGCTTTTATTAATCTTCTCTGCAAGAACAGACTGGGTCATTTTCAAAGATTGACGACGACTTCGAATTTTATTTCCAATCTCCTTATAGAAGTTTTCACTTAACATTTAGAATTCCTTTCTGTGGCGATGCCATGGGTGCAGTAAATA
>CAYFWG010000062.1:5408-7673 GCA_964346775.1 uncultured Mogibacterium sp. | reverse complement strand
AACAAGAACTCTATTAAGATTATCGGTGACCACACAGGAAAATATGTTCAGGCATACTTCCAGTATGACTCCAAGAAGACAGGCGGAGTTACTATTTCTCACCTTAGATTCGGTGATTCACCTATTAAGAGTTCATACTATATTAACAAGGCAGACTTTGTAGCATGCCACAACCCATCATACATCGATAAGGGATTCAAGATTGTACAGGACGTTAAACCAGGCGGAATCTTCCTGATTAACTGTGCTTGGAAGCCTGAAGAACTCGGCGAACACCTTGATGCAGCTGCAAAGAGATACATTGCTAAGAACAATATCCACGTGTACATAATCGATGCAATCGACCTTTGTGCAAAGATCGGAATGGGCAAGAGAACAAATACAACTCTTCAGTCCGCATTCTTCTCACTCGCTGAAGTAATGCCTAAGGAAGATGCTATCAAGTTCATGAAGGAAGCAGCAACAAAGTCCTACCTCAAGAAGGGCCAGGATGTTGTAGACATGAACCACAAAGCTATCGATGCTGGTGCAGACGCACTTGTTAAGATCGATGTTCCTGCTGACTGGGCAGACGCATTTGATCCTGCAAGCGATGGTGGTCTTGAAGGACGTGCAACACTTGTTACTCAGGTTAAGAACATCCTCAAGCCTATCGGAAATATGGACGGAGACAGCCTGCCTGTATCCGCATTCCTGCCACACGTTGATGGAGAATGGGAACTCGGAGCATCCGCTTACGAAAAGAGAGGCGTTGCAGTTAACGTTCCTGAATGGGATCCGACAACTTGTATCCAGTGTAACCAGTGTGCATATGTTTGTCCGCACGCAACAATTAGACCTTTCCTCTTGGACGAAAAAGAAGCTGCAAACGCTCCTGAAGGATTCAAGAAGGCAGAGGTTAAAGCAGGCAAGGGCAAGGGCAAATACCAATTCGGTATTTCGATTTCACCTCTTGACTGTATGGGATGCGGAGTTTGTGCTTCGGTATGTCCATCCAACCCTAAGTCACTTGTCATGAAGCCGCTTGAAGAGCAGCTTCCAGAGCAGGAGAACTTTAACTATGCAGTTAAGGATATCGCTGTTAAGAAGGACATGGTTGACAAGACAGTTAAGGGTTCACAGTTCAACACACCTCTTCTCGAGTTCTCGGGTTCATGTGCAGGATGTGCTGAAACTTCATATGCAAGACTGATCACTCAGCTTTGTGGAGATCATACATATATTTCAAACGCTACTGGATGCTCATCAATTTGGGGCGGACCTGGCGGAGTAGCACCTTATACAACAGACGCAGAAGGTCACGGTCCTGCATGGAACAACTCGCTGTTCGAGGACAACGCTGAGCACGGTCTGGGAATGAGACTCGCTGTTAAGGCTAGAAGAAACAACCTCGCTCAGGATGTAAGAGACCTTATCGCAGGCGGAGTAGACGAAAAGGTTAAAGTTGCTGCAGAAGAGTGGCTCGAAGCATTCGATGATGTTGAAGCATCAAAGACTGCAGGAGAAGCTCTTGTAGAAGCACTGGAAGTTGCAGAAATCGGAGCTGATATCATCGCTCGTAAGGATCTTCTCGGCGAAAAGACCGTATGGATCTTCGGTGGTGACGGATGGGCTTACGATATCGGTTACGGCGGACTTGACCATGTACTCGCAAGCGGTGAGAATGTTAACGTAATGGTATTCGATACAGAGGTTTACTCAAATACAGGTGGACAGGCTTCCAAGGCTTCGAACATCGGTCAGGTTGCTCAGTTCGCTGCAGCAGGAAAAGCTATAGCTAAGAAGGCAATGTCCGAAATCTTCATGGCTTACGGTTATGTATATGTTGCACAGGTAGCAATGGGAGCAAATCCTAACCAGACTCTTAAGGCTCTTAACGAAGCAATCGCATACAAGGGACCTTCCCTGGTTATCGGATATTCACCATGCGAGATGCACTCGATCAAGGGCGGAATGACAAATTGTCAGCTCGAGATGAAGAAGGCTGTGGACTGCGGTTACTGGAACCTGTTCAGATACAATCCTGCAGCTAAGGCTGAAGGAAAGAATCCGTTCACACTCGATTCCAAGCTTCCTGCAGGCGGATATCAGGACTTCCTGATGAACGAAGCTAGATATAGCAGACTCACAAGAGAGAACCCTGAAAGAGCTAAGGAACTGTTTGCAAAATCCGAAGAGACTGCAAAAGAACGTTACAACAAGCTCGTAAAACTCACAGAGCTATATGCACCTGAAGAAAAATAGTCATATCTGAAGAGTTTTATG
>CAYFWG010000062.1:3682-5398 GCA_964346775.1 uncultured Mogibacterium sp. | reverse complement strand
GAAAAGAGGTTGTGATTATATAATCTCAACTTATAACAGGTAATAAAAAGAGCCGATCTTACAAGGTTAAATCCTTAATAAGAAAGGCTCTTTTTTTACGTTTTTATTAATGAAAAAGCAGGATTTAAACTGAAGCGAAAATTTAGATTATTAGCTCCTGCCTATCAATACCAGACTTATATTCTATCGTTTGACCCCAGCACGTTCAGTATTTTGTGGGTTACCATGTCTTTGACGGCCTGTCTTGCTGGCTTCAAATACTGTCTTGGGTCAAATTGCTCTGGATGCTCTGCGAGATGCTTGCGAATAACCGCTGTCATCGCGAGGCGGATATCGGAATCTATGTTGATTTTGCATACTGCAGACGAAGCGGCCTGCCTCAGCTGTTCTTCCGGCACACCTATAGCACCTGACATCTTCCCGCCGTACTGGTTAATCATGGTTACAAACTCTTGAGGAACAGAGGATGAGCCGTGAAGAACGATTGGGAAACCAGGTAGTCTCTTGACGATTTCGTCGAGAACGTCAAAGCGTAGTTGAGGCTTTGTTCCCGGCTTGAATTTAAATGCTCCGTGTGAAGTTCCAATAGCAATCGCAAGCGAGTCGCAGTTAGTGCGCGCAACAAACTCCTCGACTTCTTCAGGCCTTGTATAAGAGCCTTCGCCAGCTTTGACCTTGACATCGTCTTCGATACCTTCGAGTGTTCCCAATTCCGCTTCGACGACGACGCCGTGAGCGTGTGCATATTCTACTACTTGTTTTGACAATTTGATATTCTCTTCAAATGAAAGAGAACTGCCGTCTATCATTACTGAAGTAAAACCGCCGTCTATGCAAGACTTACAGGTTTCAAAATCAGGGCCGTGATCGAGATGCAGGGCAATTGGTAGCTCCGGGCATTCGAGCAGTGCAGCTTCTACAAGTTTGGTCAGATAGTTGTGATTGGCGTAAGCTCTCGCACCCTTGGAAACCTGCAGGATAACAGGAGATTTTGTATCTCGACAAGCTTCCGTAATACCTTGAATAATCTCCATGTTATTTACGTTAAAAGCACCGACAGCATATCCTCCATCGTATGCTTTTTGAAACATTTCAGTTGTTGTAACTAATGGCATAAAATACCTCCTTACCTGATGGTTATTATGGTCTTAGTTGTATTTTTCTAATACCTTTTATTTGATTATAGCACAATTACCCGCGACTGAAAGTATCTATGTGAAGAGATAAATAGCGGTACTTTACTGACGAGTTTTTTTGTATAATTATAATTAATTGCAAGATAGGACTTTCCTTATGCATAAGAAGTGTTATAATACACATAGTACACTATAAAATTCATAACAAGATAATAATACAATATAAAAATATACAACCAAGAAGGGGAGATGAATGGCGAATCACACGATTGAACTTAAAAAAGTATCTAAGTACTACGCAGGAGAAGATACGGTAAGTCTCGGTTTTTCCAGGATAGATCTTAATCTTGATATGGGAGAATTTGTTGCTATAACGGGAGAGAGTGGCAGCGGCAAATCGACGTTACTCAACATAATATCCGGCCTCGATACATACGATGAGGGAGAGATGTTCGTTTGTGGAGAGGATACGGCAGGATATGGAACCGAAGATTACGAGATTTATCGAAAAACATATATAGGAAACATATTCCAGGATTTCAACCTCATCAACAGCTACACGGTGTACCAGAACATCGAA
>CAYFWG010000062.1:2242-3672 GCA_964346775.1 uncultured Mogibacterium sp. | reverse complement strand
TACTCAGCGGAAAGAAAAAGAGCGAGTGCAAGGACAAAATTCTCGAACTCATAGACCTGGTCGGACTGAGCGAGTATACAAAAACAAAAGCCTCAAAGCTTTCGGGTGGACAGAAACAAAGAGTAGCCATCGCCCGAGCTTTGGCTAAGGATGCACCTATTATAGTAGCGGATGAGCCTACAGGAAATCTCGATAGCGCTTCGGCTAAGTCTGTTATGGAGACCCTGAGCAAGGTTTCAAAGAACAAACTCGTCGTTATAGTCACCCATAACTATGAACAGGCCGAGCCTTATGTTACTCGCAAGCTTACCATGCACGACGGTAAGATAATAGAAGATAAACACATCAGACCTATCGGGAACAGGACTTCGGAAAATCTCGAAGATGCCCCGGCCGAAAGAAGAATATATGGTCGTCGCAGTGCCGACAGATATGAGGAAGAAAAATCATACAACAGCATGAGGAAGGGCTCGGAAATCAGATTGGGACTTCGCAACTCCTTCAATCTCCCGACGAAGTTCATCCTTCTTCTTGTTGTATATCTTTTTGTGTCCACAGCGGTCCTGAGCCAATACGCCTCGACGAAGAACAGTTCGCACGAAGGAGACCTTCTCGGCTTTAACCGATTCTTTTCCAACTCGGATACGAGTAGGATGATCATCACCAAGCAGGACAAGACGAGCTTTACCGATGATGAAATAGAGAAAATATCCAAGGTGAAGAATATCGATTATGTAGTACCTAACGACCTTTCCCTCGATAAGGGAGTTAATTTTGCCCTCGGAGATAATTACGTCGACGCATCGGTTTACCCGCTCAAGCTTGTAAAGAAAGATGAACTTACATATGGAAGCATGCCCAAGGACGACTATGAAATTGTATTGAGAGTTGATACCAGCAACGCCGCATATGAGGAGGTCGTAAAATCCGGAGAATCTATGATCGGTAAGAAGATTGTTCTCAAAGAGATGGAAGGAGAGCAAATCTACAAGTTCGGAAATCCAGTAAAAATAGCCGGAATAATAATAGAAGACGGAATGGGAGAAGGGCCGCATACTGGCTCGTATGGAAGGTCGAAGCTGTATTTGAGCGAGACAATGCAGAATAAGATGCTCACGACCATGATGTCGACATCCTCACGTACGGAGATAGATTTCGATGGAACCAAAATCAAGAATAGCGGCGAGTACGAGAAGAGCATATATTCCTCCGAAAAAGTTCCTAAGGGAGAAGCCTACATACTCGAGGAACACGCCGCTTACTACAAAGATGGCAAAGCTGTCGGAGAAGATATTGATGTCAAAGCAGAGAATATTTATTTCAAGTCGGAGCTGGACCTTACGGTCGGAGCGGTTGTTTCGGGTAGAAATTCAGAAGACATTCTTGGAATCAAGAAAGGTGACATCCAAGGATATGTAAACTGCATTTTC
>CAYFWG010000062.1:0-2232 GCA_964346775.1 uncultured Mogibacterium sp. | reverse complement strand
TAAATGACAAGGACTTTAACACCTTGTTTGAAAAAGGCAACTATCAGATCAGCGCCTTTATGAAGAATGAGCTTAATTCTGATGATACGGTCAAAACTCTAGACGGAATGGGATATAAGACCTTACTGATGAAGGAGACACTATCGGATATAACCGGAGGATTCTCATTTGTCATCCAGCTTATTACCTACCTGCGGTTGATACTCGGATTCATCATCCTGTTCTATATAGCGTACGCTGTAATTAAACTAATAATGCGGTCGAGGAATTCATATTATTCTACGCTTCGAATCCTCGGAGCAACAAAGAAGAATACGGACAACATACTTCGCATCGAGCTTATAGTGATGATGCTCATAGCTTACATAATAGATATCGGCTTTGTGCTTCTCGTCAAAGAAGGAATAATCAACGTGAAGACGATTACTAAACAGCTCATGTTCCTAACAGTATACGATTACGTCCTGCTCGCAATTCTTCTCTTCGGAATGTCTTTGCTACTTGCGAACAGATATTCAAGGAAGATATTCAACAAGAGTGCAATGAAAACATTCAGAGAGGAGGTGTAGAAGATGATAAAAGTTGAAAAAGTAAATAAATATTTTTACAAGGGAAAACCTAATCAAATTCACGTTATCGATGACACCTCGATGATGCTCCCAGAGAAAGGAATCGTATGTTTGCTCGGCCCATCAGGTTGCGGCAAAACGACTTTGCTCAATGCCATAGGTGGTTTGGACAAAGTCAATTCAGGAAAAATCATTGTAGACGGCGATATAATAACTCGAAGATCTGCGAATAAAATCGACACTATAAGAAATGCCAAAATAGGCTATATTTTTCAGAACTTCTACCTTCTCGATGATAGCAGTGTGTTCGAAAATGTAGCCATCGCACTTAAGATGGTAGGAATTAAGGACCGCAGTGTTATCGAGAAAAGAGTCAATTACTGCCTCGAAAAAGTAGGCATATATCAATACAGAAATAAAAATGCAAACGCTCTTTCGGGTGGACAGAGACAGAGGGTCGCTATTGCAAGGGCGATAGTTAAGAATCCTCGGATCGTTATTGCAGATGAGCCTACAGGAAATCTCGACAGTGCCAACACGATTGAGATTATGAACATCATCAAGACTATCTCAAAAGATAGGCTTGTAATTCTGGTTACACATGAAAGACAAATTGCGGAATTTTACTCTGACTATGTAGCAGAGATGAAGGACGGAAAAATCGTAAGCGCTTACAGCAACGATTCGTCCAAATACCTAGATTTTCAACTGGATAACCGCATTTATCTCAAGGATATGCCTGTCGAGAAATCATTCAGAAAGGACGATGTCTCGGTCGATGTCTATAGCGATGAAGAGCGTCAAGCTGATATTAAGCTTGTAATAAGAGGAAGCAATCTATATGTAAGCACCTCAGGAAAACTCAATGTAGTGGATGAAACGTCGAATATCGAAATGATAGACGACCACTACACCGCAATGGACGAAAGCATATTCAAAGATAACGACTTCGAGTACGGCAAATACCTGCCTAAGGACTTCAAGGCAAAATATACATCGATTTATAGGACGAGAAATCTTATAGGAAACGGCTGGAAGACAGTCACGGGATTTAAGAAATTACGCAAATTCTTGCTTATCGGATTCGTGTTCGCAGCGATGTTCGCTTTGCTTGCGGTAAGTAATGTCATGGGAATTTTTGATGTTCAACCTAAAGATTACCTAACGACAAATGCAAACTATATAAAAATTGCAAATCCTGACAAAAATGACAAGCTAATGAATGTAGTCGATGGACTTGATAGCGTCAGCTATGTACTGCCAGGCGAAACAAAGGTTTCTGTTGCTTTCCCGATGGATGACTACCTTCAAACAACTTATGCAAATGCAGACCTTAATGTATCCGTGACTCTGTCATCGGTTCTGAAGAAGGATCAGATTCTTTACGGCAAACTTCCTAAGGACAGAAAAGACGTAGTAATCGACAAAATGCTTATAGACAAGTTTATAAAGGATAAGAGAGGAGAGTCCATCGGACTGGTTTCACCTGAGCAATTTATTGGTAGAAGAATCACCGTTCCGAATCTCAACGACTTTGTTATTGTCGGCATTTCGGATGTAGAATCGCCGTCGATGTTTGTCGATAAGAGCCAAGCGATGTATATCTTGACCAACGCAAAAGGACAAGCGGCAGATACTGGCTTTGGATCTCCTGCAGAGGGAG
>CAYFWG010000061.1:0-7707 GCA_964346775.1 uncultured Mogibacterium sp. | reverse complement strand
GTTAGTTGCACATGCGCCACAGTCGATACAAGCATCAGCATCGATAACATATGGAGATCCTTCTGTGATTGCGTCTACAGGGCAATTTTCCTGACAAACTCCACAAGCGATGCAGTCATCTGTAATTGTATAAGCCATTTCTAATCCTCCTTACAAATATCTATTCTACGAGGGTAGTATAACACTTGATTTTTATTTTGTAAACAGATTAAAGAATATGAACATAGTATCATTTACCGGCAAAAGCGGGACGGGCAAGAGCTTTCAAGCGACTGCCCTGGCACAAAAAAGAAATATAGATGCGATTATAGACGACGGCCTTCTCATATACAAAGGCCAGATTGTTGCGGGTTCATCTGCCAAGAAATGCGCAACCAAGGCAGGAGCGATCAAGACGGCTTTGTTCTACTATCCTGAGCAGAAGAAGGATGTAATCAATGCACTTATCAAAATTCAGCCGGAAACCTTGATGATAATCGGCACATCGGACAGGATGGTCGACTGGATAACGAATGCACTCAGCCTCCACACTCCGGACGAGAGGATATATATCGAGGATATAACCACGGAGAAGGAAAGAGAGATGGCAGGCGCGCGGAGGATGAAGCAGGGAGAACACGTAATACCTGCACCTGTCGCACAGCTGAGAAGGGATTTTGCAGGCTACTTTATGAACCCTCTCAAACGAATAAGAGATATGGCACTCGGAACTGCGGTAGGAAGCGCAGGCAACACCGACGAAGGATCCGACGACAGAACGGTTGTAAGACCGAGGTTCAGCTATTTCGGGACATTCTATATCAGCGAGCAGGTTTTGCGCGACATAATAGCTATCTGCTCCGAAAAGTATTCGGATTACCTTATAATAGTCGATAGGATGGGAAGCGGTAAGACGACGAACCTCTCGATGACGATAGACGTAAGAGCGGTCAAAGCTCCAGAAACCATAGATAAATGTATAGCACTACAGAAAGAAGTCTACGATGCGATCGTAAAGATGACATCCTTTACTCTGGACAGCGTCAATGTGAGGATTAAGGATTTGGCAAAGGACACCGAAGACTTGCATGCGAGGAAGCTCCACTAATGGAAATGAAGAAAATAATATTTGAAGAAGTTAAAGATTTTGACCTTGCTCACATTTTCGAATGTGGGCAATGTTTCAGATGGAATCCTTCGGAAGACGGGCAAAGCTATATAGGTGTAGTAGGCGGATATGCGGCCAAAGCGACACTTCAAAATGGCGGAAAAGACCTAATTCTCGAGGTTACAGGAGGAGAAAAAGACTTCTGGGGGGATTATTTCGATCTGACCACAGATTACTCGGAAATCAAAGATAAACTCCTTGAGAACGAGCCTAAGATAAGCGAAGCCGTAGACTACGGAAGGGGAATTAGAATACTCAATCAGGACAAATTCGAGATTCTCATTTCTTTCATAGTATCTCAGAACAACAATATCCCGAGGATTAAGAAGTGCATTGAAGCGATTTGCCGCACATACGGAAAGAGCCTCGGAGAAGTTTTCGGAGAAGAGAGATTTGCTTTCCCGACAGAGGAAGAACTCGGAAGAGCTACTGTAGAGGAGCTTATGGATCTCAAGCTGGGTTACAGGAGCAAATATATAGTCGCTGCCACAGAGAGATACAATCAGCTGGGATGTCCGAGCGATTACGATGAAGTTCTGGCTTATCCAGGAGTAGGGCCTAAGGTTGCAAATTGCATAATGCTATTCGGCCTGCAGGCAGTCGACGCTTTTCCTATAGACACATGGGTCAAGCAGATAATGAACGACATGTACGGTTTTAAGGAGAAGGATGTCAAGGGTATGAGCGAGTTTGCAACTGCCAAATTCGGCGAGTATGCAGGATATGCACAGCAGTATCTCTTCTACTATTACAGAGACAGAAAATGACGATATCTTCACATAAAGATGTTGACATGTCGGAAGCAGATGAGTAAAATATGAATGATGGTTTAGCACTCTATAAATAAGAGTGCTAACAGAAATATAGCAGGAGGAAGAATATGAGTATTGGAATTAAACCGCTTGGAGCAAGAGTTGTTATCAAGAAGATGGAAGCTGAGGAGAAGACCGAGGCAGGTCTATTGCTTTCGGGAAGTGCCAAGGAGAAACCACAGCAAGCTGAGGTTTTGGCTGTAGGCCCGGGAACCGAGGAAGAACCTATGGAACTCAAGGTAGGCGACATCGTCGTGTTCAGCAGATACGGTGGCAATGAGCTGAAGTACAGAGGCGTTGAATATACAATAATCAATCAGAAGGATATCCTTGCGACAATAGAGTAGTTGCAAGTGGACATAAGGAGGAAATAGATAATGGCTAAAGACTTGTATTATGGAGAGGAATCAAGAAGAAAGATTCTCGAAGGAGTTGATAAGCTTGCAGATACCGTCAAGATTACACTCGGCCCTAAGGGAAGAAATGTACTTATAGAAAGATCTTACGGCTCACCGCTTATCACCAACGACGGTGTTACTATCGCGAAGGAGATCGAGTTCGAAGATCAGGTCGAGAACATGGGCGCTCAGCTCGTCAAGGAAGTTGCAACCAAGACTAACGACATAGCTGGAGACGGAACGACTACAGCTACGGTTTTGGCACAGGCAATCATCAGAAACGGATTCAAGAATATCGCTGCAGGAGCTAATCCTATGGTTCTCAAGAAGGGTATCACAGGAGCTGTAGATGCTGCTGTTGAATATCTCAAGAGCACGGCAAAGCAGGTCAACGACAGAGAGTCGATCGCACAGGTTGCTTCTGTATCCGCTAACGATGCAGAAGTAGGTAACCTCATTGCAGAGGCTATGGACAAGGTCGGCAAGGACGGAGTCATCACAGTAGAAGAGTCCAAGACTCTCGGAACTACACTCGACATCGTCGAAGGAATGCAGTTCGACAGAGGTTATCTCTCACCTTATATGGCAAACAACGAGAAGATGGAAGCTGTCATGAGCAAGCCTTTCATCCTTCTGACAGATAAGAAGATCAGCAATATTCAGGACATCATTCCTTTGCTCGAAGGCATCATGAAGGCAGGAAGAAGCCTACTCATAGTTGCTGAAGATGTCGAAGGCGAAGCTCTCGCAACACTGGTACTCAACAAGCTGAGAGGAACTCTCGATGTAGTTGCAGTCAAAGCACCAGGATTCGGAGACAGACGCAAGGCGATGATGGAAGACATAGCAATCCTCACAGGCGGTATCGTTATTTCCGAAGAACTCGGATACGAGCTGAACGAAGCTACAATGGATATGCTCGGACAGGCTGATACAGTTAAGGTAAACAAAGACGATACAGTTATCGTAAACGGAGCAGGAGACAAGGCTTCTATCGAGGCAAGAGTAGCACAGATCAGAGCTACCATCGAAGAGACTACTTCCGAATTCGATAGAGAGAAGCTCCAGGAGAGACTGGCAAAGCTTGCAGGAGGAGTAGCAGTTATCAATGCAGGTGCTGCAACTGAGACAGAACTCAAGGAGAAGAAGCTCAGACTCGAGGACGCACTCAACGCAACACAGGCTGCAGTTGAAGAGGGAATAGTTGCAGGAGGCGGAGTATCATTTGTAAGAGCTATCGCAGCTGTTACAGAATATGCCGACAAACAGGAAGGCGATGTCAAGACAGGAGCTAAGATCGTTGAAAGAGCTCTCGAAGAACCTGTAAGACAGATCGCTTCAAACGCAGGATTCGAAGGAAGCGTAGTAGTAGAAGCTGTCAAGGAAGCAGAAGGCAATGTCGGATTCAACGCTCAGAACGAGAAGTATGAAGACATGATCAAGGCTGGAATCGTAGACCCGGTCAAGGTTACAAGATCGGCTCTTCAGAATGCGGGCTCGGTAGCAGGAATGCTCCTCACAACAGAGGCAGGCATTGTCGAGATCAAGAAAGACGAGCCACCTGTAATGCCACAAGGCGGCGGAATGGGCATGATGTAAGGACGGAAGTGAGCTTAATACAGACGCTTTAACACATTCGCTCTAACATTTAAACAAATACGTAGGCACCCTGAAAAATTAAGATTTGAAGGGTGCTTATTTTGTTCTGTTTGTATAGCCTGTGTGATAAAATAAGAACATGGGAAAAAGACTTAAGAAAATCATAATAATAGACTTCATCTTGCTGCTTGCAATCGCAGGGGTTTTTGTTTTTGTTCAGTTTGCAAACGGTCTTGAGATGAGGGGTGACAAAGAGATGAGTGTAGAAGTGGGAGAGAAATTCAAAGACCCAGGAGTCAAGTCTCCTTTCGCATCTGTGACAGGAGAAGTAGATACAGACAAAGTCGGCGATTATAAGATTACATACGAGCTCGGCGGAGATAAGGTGACCAGAACCGTCCATGTAGTAGATCCCAAGCAATTTGTTATAGGTCTCAAAGGATCCGCTGTTCAGAAGGTAAGAGAAGGAGACCCGTATATCGACGGAGGAGCTTTTGCAACCAACAGGAAGAAAGGCCCAGTTACAGACATTAAGGCTTCAGGCGAGGTAGATACTTCCAAGCCAGGATTATATAAGATCAAATATACTGCGGTAACAGACGGCATTACTCTCACAACGACGAGGAATGTAGAAGTCGTGCCGAAGTCCGAATTCGGAAAGACGGCTTCATCTGTTCCTGTTCTTATGTACCACTGGATATATAGCGATAAGAATAAACCCGACTCGATAGATGGCAACTGGATAAAAGACAAGGATCTTGAGAAGCACCTGGAATACCTTAAATCGGAAGGCTACTATTATCCGAGCTGGAAGGAGCTTAGTGCGTGGATCGACGGTAAGATAGAGCTTCCAGAGAAGAGCATAATCCTGACATTCGACGACGGTAAGAAGGACTTCTTCGAGAACGGAATTCCTCTATTCGAGAAATACAAGATTCCTGTTACTTCCTTCATGATATGCTGGGAGCACAATTATGCAAAATCCAAGCTGAGAGAGTACGCGTCCGAATACATTGATTTTGAATCCCACACATACGATATGCATCAAGGTGGAACGGTAGAAGGTCATAGAGGTATTATCGCCAATATGAGTAAGGATGAAATAGCCAAGGATCTTGCAAGAGCTGCGAAGAAGGTTGGAAGCAACGATGCAATGGCATATCCTTATGGAGATTATACGGATGCAGCAAAGGAAGCTGTAAAAGAACAGAAGATACTTTGCTCGTTCACGACTGAGTACGGACAGGTGAAAAAAGGAATGGATAAGACGATTTTACCGAGAGTAAGAGTGTTTGGTGACTCTAACTTTGACACATGGAAAGCGTCAATAAAGTGATATTTATACAAAAAAAGGCATTTTCTTGAGAAAAAATGCCTTTTTTCTTAAATTCGATAAAATTAGCAATAACTAACTTTGGCAAAAACCCTTTAACATGGATATGCTTTGTGTTATATTCTTTAGCAACATATTTAATTAAGCAAAATTTATATCTCAAATTGATTTTTTATTATCGCTAAACTTATTATTTCAATTTATATATAGAACATAGGAGGTGTATCTATGGCAACAGTTCTAAAGGAACCTTCAAGGACATTCAATGAGTATCTTCTGATACCTGGTTATTCGGGCGCAGATGCTACACCTGAGAATGTTTCCCTCAAGACACCAATCGTTAAATTTCAAAAAGGCGAAGAACCTGAACTTTCAATCAATATCCCTTTGGTATCTGCCGTAATGCAGGCCGTCTCCGACAACAATATGGCAGTCGCACTTGCCAAAGAAGGAGGCGTTTCGTTTATTTTTGGCTCACAGTCGATCGAAAGCCAAGCGGCAATGGTCAAGAAGGCAAAGAGCTACAAGGCTGGCTTCGTACCGAGCGATTCAAACCTCAGACCAGACCAGACTTTGCAGGACGTAATCGACCTCAAGGCGGCAAAAGGTCACTCGACGATTTCAATCACAGAAGACGGAACAGCTGAAGGCAAGCTCGTCGGAATCATTACAAGCAGGGACTACAGAGTTTCGAGGATGGATGTAAATACCCCGATAAGCGAATTCATGACACCTTTCGACAGGATGATATAGGGCAAGGAGGGAATCACGCTGTCCGAGGCGAACGATATAATCTGGGACAACAAGATCAACCAGCTTCCTATTATAGATGAGAACCAAAGACTCAAGGCGTTCGTATTCCGCAAGGACTACGACTCCCACAAGGAGAACCCTAACGAGCTTCTCGACGCCGACAAGAGATATGTAGTCGGAGCTGGAATCAACACAAGAGACTTCAAGGAAAGAGTTCCAGCTTTGGTCGAAGCAGGAGTAGATATTATGACGATCGATTCGTCCGAAGGATATTCCGAGTGGCAGGCGATCACGCTCAAGTGGATCAGAGACAACTACGGAAACAAGGTTAAAGTCGGTGCAGGAAATGTAGTCGATGCTGACGGTTTCAACTTCCTCGCAGAATGCGGAGCAGACTTCATCAAGGTCGGAATCGGCGGAGGTTCAATCTGTATCACAAGAGAGCAGAAGGGAATCGGAAGAGGTCAGGCTTCGTCCGTCATCGAGGTAGCGCAGGCAAGAGACGACTACTACAAGAAGACGGGTACATATATACCGATTTGCTCGGACGGCGGTATCGTTTACGACTACCACATCACTTTGGCACTCGCAATGGGAGCAGACTTTGTAATGCTGGGTAGGTATTTTGCAAGATTCGACGAATCACCTTCGGCAAAGCTCATGGTCAACGGCAACTACGTCAAAGAGTACTGGGGCGAAGGTTCGGCAAGGGCTCGTAACTGGCAGAGATACGATCTCGGCGGAGACGGCAAGATGAAGTTCGAAGAAGGAGTAGATTCCTATGTTCCATATGCAGGAACACTTCACGACAATGTGCTCAGATCGCTTAGCAAGGTAAAATCGACGATGTGTAATTGCGGAGTCCTCAATATTCCGGACTTCCACAAGAATGCAAAACTCACACTCGTTTCATCAGTAAGTATAGTTGAAGGTGGCGCTCACGACGTAATTCCTAAGGAAATCAGCACCACAGGCAATAAGTAGACGGAGGTATTAAGGTGGCAGATATAAGACCTGAAACAATGGAAAGAATTACAAGTCCTGCACTCGCTGAGAAGTTCATCGAAGAACAGGTAGCAGCAATCAAGGAGCAGGTAGGAGATAGAAAAGTACTTCTCGCTTTGTCCGGAGGCGTAGACTCTTCGGTAGTAGCAGCACTTTTGCTCAAGGCTATTGGCGATCAGCTCGTATGCGTCCATGTCAATCACGGACTTATGCGCAAGGGCGAATCGGAAATGGTAATCAATGTGTTCAAGGACGAGCTTCATGCAAATCTCATCTACGTGGATGCTGTTGACAGATTCCTCGACAAGCTCGCAGGCGTAGACGATCCTGAAACCAAGCGTAAGATAATCGGCAACGAGTTCATCGAAGTTTTCGCTGAAGAGGCAGGCAAGCTCGAGGGAATAGAATTCCTCGGACAGGGAACAATCTATCCGGATATCACAGAATCCGACGGAGTCAAGGCTCACCACAATGTAGGCGGTCTTCCTGAAGACCTGAAGTTCGAACTCGTAGAGCCTGTCAAACTCCTCTATAAGGACGAGGTAAGAGTAGTGGGCAAAGCGCTCGGACTTCCAGATATTATGGTATACAGACAGCCATTCCCAGGACCAGGACTCGGAGTAAGATGCGTAGGTGCAATCACAAGAGACAGACTCGAAG
>CAYFWG010000060.1:4307-7794 GCA_964346775.1 uncultured Mogibacterium sp. | reverse complement strand
CTAGCGATATTAGAGGACTGATTCCTGTTTACAGGTGCACAGCGGGCATTTCAAGCAAAGACTTCGCAAAATGGATTGCCTCAGCTATCGACGAGTCCGATATTGGCTACGAATGGATAGACCGCAATATCGTAGAAGAAAATAGGCTATGCGGGAGGGAATATTCCTATAGGAACATCCATTTTCCAGAGAACGAGCAAACTTACAGAACAGCAAAGTTTAGGATTATATATGAACAACTTCTCTTGTATCAGCTGGCAATAAGACTGAACCGGATGAGCTTGGAAAACTCTGAAAACAACTCGTCGGTAGCGGAAGTACCAATGAAACCTTTTATCGAAGCTTTACCCTTTATAATGACTGAAGGACAGCTTAAGTGTATTCAGGAAATTGAAGACGATTTAACGCAAACCAGACCCATGAACCGACTTATTCAGGGAGACGTCGGTTGCGGAAAAACGGTAGTTGCCGAAGCTGCGATTTATAGATGCGTCAAAGCGGGTCACCAAGTAGCAATGATGGCGCCTACAGAAATTCTCGCAAGACAGCATTTTGAGAGGCTCAACCAAGAATTAGAACAATTCGGTATTACAACCGCACTTCTTACCAGTGGCATGAAAGTGTCTGATAGGAGAGAAATTCTCGAAGGCATTAAATCAGGCAAAATCGACCTTGTTATCGGAACACATGCCGTCATCACCGATGATGTGGAGTTTGAAGACCTTGTTTTGGCTATAACAGACGAACAGCACAGGTTTGGTGTCAATCAGAGAAAAAAACTCGTCGAGAAAGGACGAGGCGTTAACATCTGTGTTATGTCGGCAACACCTATACCGAGGACGCTTGCAGCAACGGTGTTCGGTGATATGGATTTCAGCATAATAAGGTCAAAGCCACATGGAAGACTCGAAACGATTACCAAAGCTGTCAATAGAGATAGCCGTGAACGAGCTTATTCTGCGGCAAGAAAAGAGCTGGAAAAGGGTCACAGGGCATACGTAATTGCTCCCAGCATAGAAGACGAAAACGACGACCTATCTTCTGTAGAGAAATTATATGCAGAGTTTAAGAAGAAGTTTAAAGGGTATAATGTCGCTTATCTACATGGTAGAATGACCAAAGACGAGAAGAAACATATAATGGATGATTTTGCAAAAGGAAGGATAGATGTTCTTGTCGCCACTGTAGTTGTAGAGGTAGGGATTGATGTCAGCGATGCGACGATAATTGTAATCGAGAATTCTGAAAGATTCGGTTTGGCACAACTTCATCAGTTAAGAGGACGGGTAGGTAGAAGCAGCATGCAGTCGTATTGCTGGCTAGTTAACTACAGCAAATCTGAAAATGCCAAGCTGAGAACGGAAGCTATGGTCAGAATATCTGACGGATTTGAGATAAGCGAAGAAGATTATAGATTGAGAGGTCCAGGCGACTTAACAGGAACGATGCAATCGGGTAACTATCAATCAAAGATATTATCTATGTGCAAATACACAGACATCCTGGATCTTGCTATCAAGGACGCTTCGCACATAATGAAAGAAAAAACTCATACAGACATTGAATTTGTACGGCTTTACATGGATTCTATGTTCGAAACAGATAATTCAGATATAATTTAATATGGTTAGGATAGAATAATGAAAATAATTTCAGGTGAGTATAAATACAGAAATATCGAGATTCCGCGTGGAATAAGACCGACAACGGAAAAAGTCAGAGAAGCAGTCTTCAGCATGATTATGGGATATGTTCCTAATGCAGTAGTATTTGATGCATTTGCGGGAAGCGGAGCAATGGGATTAGAAGCTCTTTCAAGAGGAGGAGCAAAGTGCTATTTTAACGAAGCCAGCAGGGAGAACTTTCGAAGCTTGAAATCAAATATCGCTCATTGCAAGGCAGAAGAAAAATCTGTCCTGATGAATTTTGACTACCTCAGAGCTATTAGTAGAATAGAAGAAAAAATTGACGTAGTAATTCTAGATCCGCCTTATGATCAAGTAGATTATTATGGAAAGGCAATAGATTTGCTTCAAGAAAGAGGCCTTCTGCATGAAGGTTCTGTGATTGTCGCAGAGCATCTTTTTAAGGATAAACTAAGCGAGAGTTACGGCAGGTTTAAGAAGACAAAGGAAAAGAGGTATGGCACGATAGGAGTCGATCTCTTCGAATTCGATGAAATCTTGATAAAATAACAAGTTTTTGCTAAACTTTGATAGTAAGGAGTATATCCGAAATGAATAGAAATGCTTTGTATGCGGGTTCATTCGACCCTATAACAAATGGTCATCTCAATATCATAGAACGTGCATCAAAGATGTACGATACTTTGACGGTTGCCGTGGTCGTCAATCCGAACAAAAAGTGCTTTTTTACTGTCGACGAGAGGGTTGATATCGTGAAGAATATAACTAAAGATATGCCTAACGTTGAAGTAGATAGTTTTAGTGGACTTTTGGCAAATTATGTCAATGAAAAGGGCTTTTCTGTTGTCTTTAGAGGCCTTAGAGCAAATACCGATTTCGAAAACGAGATACAGATGGCACAGATGAACGCCAGCTTGTACACAAACGAAACAGAAACGGTATTCCTTATGACTGACCCACAATATTCATATATCAGCTCTAGCATGATTAAGGAAGTCGCCTCATTGGGTGGCTGTATCGACGGATTCATTCCTGATTATGCTAAACAACAAATACATAACAAACTACAATCTGGAGGAAAGTGTAATGAGTGACGACAGCATAAGAGTAATGACCCTTTTAGATGAAATGGAAGAATTGATATCCTCTTCAAAGAAATCCTTCATGTCACAAAACGTCGTTATCGACGGAGAAATGGCACAGAAGATTATCGAAGATATAAGGATGAATCTTCCTCGTGACATACAGCAGGCGAATTGGGTGAGCCGAGAGAAAGATCGCATTATCAACGATGCAAAAAGCGAATATAACAAGGTTATCCTTTCTGCGAAGAACCAAGCAGAGTATCTTGTTGACACTAACATGATTAAGAAAGAAGCTCAGAAGAGGGCTGATGCTATATTGACTGAGGCAGAGGCTCATGCCAACTATATCAAGCTCAGAACTTACGAGTATATAGACAAACTATTGTTTGATATGCAGAACGATGTCAAGAGTGTCGGAACTTCATATATCGAGCCTATGAATGATTACTTTGAGGATATGCTCGGAAATATTAACGTCAAAATAGGTCATAATCGTGCGGAAATGAGTAATCTTGCAGCTAGAGTTAAGATTGCCGAAAAACCTAAAGAAGAAGAATAATAATGAATGCAGTAGGAATTATTGCAGAATACAATCCTCTTCATAATGGTCATGTTTACCATATGAACGAGGCAAAGAGACTTGCAGGCAGTGATGTTGTCGTAGTCGCCATGAGTGGCGACTATGTACAGCGTGGCGAACCTGCAATTCTTGATAAGTGGGAAAGAGGTGAAATAGCAATATCTTGCGGAGCGGAC
>CAYFWG010000060.1:0-4297 GCA_964346775.1 uncultured Mogibacterium sp. | reverse complement strand
GAGATTCCTACTTATTACTGTCTGGGAAATGCAAGGCAGTACGGAGCCGCAGGAGTATTCCTGCTTGAATCTCTCGGTAATGTAAGGCATCTCGCGTTTGGCAGCGAAACAGGGGATGTGAACTCGCTTCAAAGAATCGCTGATAATCTTAGGGATAATGCCGAAGAGATAGACAAAGAGATAAGACTTTTTACAAAGGAAGGGTTATCTTACCCTAAGGCGAGGGCGACCGCTTATGCGAAAGTCTGCGGAAGAAATTATTCGGATCGAGATATGGAAGATATCGGCAGAGATCTTGAAATACTTGAAGGCGCAAATGACATACTCGGACTCGAATATATCATGGCATGTGAAAGCCTTAAGCCCATTGCAATAGCAAGGGTAGGGGCAGGATATCACGAGTCTGCAGACGATATAAAGACCTTTCAAAGCACTACTGGAGTTAGAGAGCTTATTGAAGATGGAGAGGCAATCGAAGCCTATGTTCCAGATGTAACTTCCTATATGTTGAACAACAGAATAAAGACAAATCCGGACAAATGGCTTGATATTCTTAAATACTGCGTCCTTACAGCTTCCCCTGAACAGATTGATAGGTGTCCGTCTGGAGGCGAGGGAATAGGCAACAGGATGAAAGCCGAAATCTCGAAGGCTTCGACATGGGAGGAGTTTATTCTATCTGTTAAATCCAAGAGATACACTTACACAAGGATATCAAGGTTGTGCATGCAACTTATACTGAATATAGACAGAGAAAAATACTCAAGATGCATTCCTGCATATATAAGAATTCTCGGATTGAGCTCTAAAGGAAGAGAGTACGTTTCTATACTAAAAAAAGATAAAAAAAACAAACTCCCGATAATTACAAACATCAACAGAGAATATGAGGAGTTTGGAGTCGTCGGGAATTTACTTGTAAGTTTAGATGTCCATGCGGCGGATATATATAATCTCGTTACTGGAAGGGATCTCAACACCAATTCCGATCACAGAGTGCCGCCGGTTTTGGTATAACTCGAAAGAGCTTATCTTCTAATATTGCCAGGACTATAGTAACCTATTCCAGAAGCTAAAGAGCCTATAAGGTTCATCATCTTTCCTGATACATGTAATGCATAGTATCTGTTATAAGACTTGCAATCTCGAACTGCGTGAGCCCATTGAAGACCGATGCATGCACCAATTACGCCTTCCAGTAGTGTAATTACAAAGACTGGCAAAACGAGTTCCTTTTGATGGAATATGGCTGGTCCGATAAGATTCATTACAACACCGAAAACAACCAAATAGCAAATCAGAGTAATGAAGAGATATGGGATTTTTTGAATAATTACAGGCTTTGACTTTTGGATAAAGTATATAAGTAATGAAAAAACTCCCAGCCCAATCCATATATATGGTATGCCTTTTGAATAGACAGATAGTCTAGGGAATGATGAGAAATATAACACAGCAAATATTGATTGTGCTATTACAGCTACATGAAAAACAGCTAGTTGTATAAACATCTTACTTGTGAAGGCACCCAAAAAGTAACATATGATTAGGATGATCACTGCTACCGTAGATACTACGCGGTTGGTTAAATCCACGGTATCAAGCATCACCGCTTGTGAAAGGAAAGAGAAAACAGCACACAGGAAATAACCCCACGCCATCATAATGGCAATATGAAAGTTAAACTCTTTCTTAGTCAAAGGGATTTTAACTGTATCCTCTTTCATAATAACGGCCAATTTTCTCTGCCATACTTCTGCTTTTTCATTTATTGATAGTGAATCCAATCTCTCCATATCAAGATGTTGGTCAATCGCTTTTTGACAAACCTGCTTTGTTAAATTCAGGTTTTTCTTTTCTGCCTCCAATTCCATTATTCTATTTCTCATAACATCTTCAAGACTAACTTTGTTTTGATACAAACTTTAAATAGTGGAAATGTTAATGCCGAGCAATCTGAGTTTTTTGATATCTTTCAGTCGGATAAGATCTTCTTCAGAATACTCTCTGTAATTGTTTTCTTCATTGCGATTAGGACTCAGCAAGCCTTCTTTTTCATAATATCGAATATTTGCGGCTGAAATATCTACCAGCTTTGCAATTTCTTTGATCTTCATATTGAATACATCCTTTCAATAA
Organism: uncultured Mogibacterium sp.; assembly: GCA_964346775.1. Classification (GTDB taxonomy): domain Bacteria; phylum Bacillota; class Clostridia; order Peptostreptococcales; family Anaerovoracaceae; genus Crickella. The sequence goes on along the minus strand of CAYFWG010000060.1, from coordinate 2,158 downwards.
TTACTCTAAACAGGTTTTCTTAGACTCATCTTAAACTATGAAGTAACTTTAAGGTCAATAATAAATGTGAAAAACTCAATAAAAAACGGTCATTAGTGAATAATTTTCTAAAACCGTCTAGATTACGTATTGGTCGGGGTGACATGATTTGAACATGCGACCTCTTCGTCCCGAACGAAGCGCTCTACCAAGCTGAGCCACACCCCGATGCGTAGTACTTAAATATATTAACATAATTTTAACAAAAAAACCGCTTTTTCCTGTAAAAATTTAAAAAAATAAAGTTGACAATACAGTCACGTATGCATATAATAATGCGGCGTGAGAAATTAAACGGGTTACTGATTAACATTTATCATATAAGGAGGTGTCGACAATGGCAGTACCTAAGAGGAAAACATCACAGGCTAAAACAAGTAGCAGAAAAGCAGCTAATATGAAGAAGAGCATGACCGGACTTTCGATCTGTCCTCAGTGCCATGAGCCAAAACTTCCACACAGAGTATGTCCTAATTGCGGATATTACGATGGCAAGGACGTTGTGAACGCTGAATAGTAATTTTTACTAAGACAAATTGGAAGGGTGCAAGCGAAAAGCTTGCGCTTTTTTGTCGTGCAGATTCCTTTAATTAATACAAGGATTTTCCTAATAGTGGACGTAGTTGGACTTGTAAAAATATTTCTGGCGGGCTATAATTAATCGGTGGGTTTCACAGATTAATTGTTTTAACAAAGACCTGTGGAATGACGCTCTAGAAACAAAATAACATATATTTTATCTTTAAGGAGGCAGACATGGCTAAAGAAAATCTTAATCCGTTTGAAAGTGCACAGGCGAAGGTTAAACACGCTTGCGACCAGTTGGGACTTGGCGAAGATGTTTATCAGATTCTAAGCGAACCTCAGCGCATTATCGAGGTTAATATACCTGTACGTATGGACGACGGATCACTCAAAATGTTCAAGGGATGGCGCAGCCAGCACAACGTTGCAATCGGACCTGCTAAGGGCGGAATCCGTTTCCACCCAGGAGTTACATATGATGAAGTAAGAGCTCTTTCAATTTGGATGACATTCAAGTGTGGAATTATGGACATCCCTTATGGCGGAGGTAAAGGCGGAGTCATCTGTGATCCTTTGAAGCTTTCTGCAAATGAATTAGAACAAATCGCACGTGGGTATATTCGTGGCCTACATAAATATCTTGGCGAGAAACTCGACGTTCCTGCTCCAGATGTCGGCACAAACGGACAGATTATGAGCTGGATGGTTGACGAATACATTAAGCTCAACGGTGGCGTTCAGGACCTCGGCGTTCTTACAGGTAAGTCCGTAACATGGGGCGGATCCGAAGGTCGTAACGAAGCAACTGGATTCGGTATTTATGTTATAGCTCGTGAAGCTGCTAAGAAACTCGGCATCGACATTGCACACGCAAAGGTTGCTGTTCAGGGATTCGGAAACGTTGGTCGTTTCACAGTTAAGAACATGTGCCGTCAGGGAACAAAGGTTGTAGCTATCTCCGAGTGGGAACCAAAGAACGGACCATATGTTATTTATAACGAAGAAGGTTTCGACTACGATGCACTTGTAGAGTATTTCGCTGAAAACAAGAACCTCCTTAACTACCCTGGATCAAAGGCTCTTACAATGGATGAGTTCTGGACACTGGACGTAGACATTCTCGTTCCTGCAGCTCTTGAGAACGCAATCACTCACGAGATCGCTGAGAACATCAAAGCCAAGCTGATTTGCGAAGCTGCTAACGGTCCTACAACTCCTGCAGCTGATGAAGTTCTTAACAAGCGTGGAATCATCCTCACACCAGACGTTCTGACAAATGCTGGCGGAGTTACAGTAAGTTACTTCGAGTGGGTACAGAACCGTTATGGCTACTACTGGACAGAAGAAGAAGTTGAAGGCCGTCAGGAAATTGCAATGGTTAAGGCATTCAACGACATTTGGAAGCTCAAGGAAGAGCACAAAGTTACAATTCGTGAAGCTGCTTACATGAACTCAGTTAAGAAGGTTGCTGATGTAATGAAGCTCCGCGGATGGGTATAAGAAATAATTATTTACGAAATTTCGTGTAATAAACAAGGTAAACGAAAGTGCGGTCTTAATCGACCGCACTTTTTATCTTATAAGGAGACTGCTT
>CAYFWG010000059.1:7885-8284 GCA_964346775.1 uncultured Mogibacterium sp. | reverse complement strand
TGCTCATTCAGATGGTTAATTCTGTAAGTGAGAATAGCTACCTGTACTTCAGGAGAACCTGTGTCTCCCTCTTTGATAGCATATTCGTTGATAATTTCTTGTTTTTTCTCTTTAGTAAGCATAAAAAAATCTCCTTTTCAATTCGTTCACCCATGCTGCGTAACCGCCGGAGAAGCGTATCACTACTGCATAGGTATATTAAGTTTTAACTTTGATATATTAACATGAAAAATATAATTTGTCTATATACTATTATGGTATTTTATCGCTTCGTCGCAATCGTGAGCTATCTGTTTGTGAAGTTCATCCCTGTTTGCAAATTTTGTTTCGCCTCTAAGGAAATATTCAAACTCAACAACTACATCTTCCCCATAAGTTTCGTCACTGAAGTCAAATATA
>CAYFWG010000059.1:0-7875 GCA_964346775.1 uncultured Mogibacterium sp. | reverse complement strand
ATCCTACGGTCGGTTTAACTCCTATGTTCGATATAGATTTATATTCTATTCCATTTAAAAAGATCCTACTGAAATACACTCCATTTGGAGGAAGAACTCTATTTGTTGGAGCAATTAAATTTATGGTTGGAAACCCGATTTTCTTTCCGATCTTCTTCCCGTGTTCGACTCTACCGCTAAAAGAATAATATCTGCCTAGATAAGGCTTAAGTTCATCCACTCTACCGTTCAAAATCATTTCTCTTATAAGTGTAGAGCTAACTATAACTCCATCGATACGCACAGCCTCGCTAACCATGACATCTATGCCATGTGCTTTACCAGCCTCAACAAGATCTTCAGCTTTGCCCTCAGCTCTGATTCCATAGGTGTAGTTGAAACCGACGGATATATGTGATGCTTTCAGTTCTTTGACCAAAAGATTATCGAAAAAATCGCTTGCCCTCATCTTCATCATACTCTCATCAAACGGAATATTTATAAGATAATCGAACCCCATTTTCTCTAATATAGAGACTTTTTCTTCATCTGTTGCAATGTATTTCACAGCATATGGATCGTTTTCATCTCTATCCATAATATAGTTAAAAGGAAGGTTAGAAAATGTAAAACAAAGGGATTTACAAGTGTTTTTATTGGCCGCCGATAAGGCTTCATCCAGAATGACTTTATGACCTACATGTATTCCGTCAAATGTTCCTAAGGCGACTGAAGTTCTATCGTTTATTTGTATGTCACTTAATGATGTGAAAATTTCCATTATTTTATAACCTTGATAGGATAAATTTGTCCTTCTTTAATTTCACCTATTCCTAAGAATGTGTCCTCGGAGTAGACCTTATATTTCCGATCGAATTCGGTATCTTGAATAATTTTAAAACAAGACTCGATAGATGGATTTCCGTTTGTAAATGCAATAACTCTATTATCGTCAAGCAATATTTTTCCTAATGTTATCAGTGTGTTTTCCATAGGAATAACTATGTTTTCTATGTCATGATCGCTCATTTCTACCAAATCCATGATATCAACTGATTCATCTATAGAAAAATAGCCGGATTTAGTTCTTTCAAGAGCTGTCATAACAGCGCCACAGCCAAGCTCTCTTCCAATGTCGTCACATATAGTTCTGATATAAGTTCCCTTGCTACATGAAACGGTAAACTCAATCTCGCCTTTGTTCAAATCTATTTTGTCTACTGTGTTGGATTTAATTACTACTTCTCTCGACTTAAGCGAAAATTCTTTTCCTTCTCTTGCAAGTTCGTATGCTCTTTTCCCATTAACTCTCAGTGCAGAGTATTTTGGTGGGATTTGTTTAATATTCCCAGTATAAGAGCGAAAAGCAGAAAATATTTCTTCTTCATTAATGGTATGAAAATCCTCTGTTTGAAGAACTGTTCCAGTTATGTCGAGTGTATCTGTGGTAATCCCGAGCTTCATATTGCAGCGATATGTCTTAAAGTCTTTGTCATAATACTCGATTATTCTGGTAGCTTTTCCAAGACATATAGGAAGTACGCCTGTCGCCATCGGATCAAGCGTACCTGTGTGACCTATCCTTTTAATCCTCAATCTGTTTCTCAGCTTTGCACAAACGTCCTGAGATGTCCAATCTTGAGGTTTTCTTACATTTATTACACCGTCTTTAAACATCTGTATCGATCGCCTTCACAAGTTCGGGTATAAGCAGTTCTTTTGCTTCACCCAGAGGTTTTCTCATCCTGCATCCCGCAGCTCTTAGGTGGCCTCCACCTCCGACTTTGGATGCGATTGCCGCTACATTAGTAGAGTATTTCGCCCTAAGGCTTATCATGATAATTTCTTTCTCTTTTTCCTTAAATACGCATCCGACTTCTACCCCGTCTACGCTCATTATTCTTTGAACTATACCTTCAGATTCATTCATTGAACATCCAAACTTATCAAGTATAGCTTGTGTTACTTCACCTACTGCGATCTTGCCTTCTGAATAGAATTCTAGATTTGAAAGAATTTCACTTTCCATTCTTATCGCTTCTTTTGATCGTCTGTCATAAAGAAGTGAGCTGATTTTTTTAACATTGAAGCCATCAATTGAATGGATCTTCGCCGCTATTTCGTGAGTTTCTCTTGTAGTATTCGAGTGCTGAAAATTGCCTGTATCCGTAGTTATCGATGCAAAAATGCAATTTGCCATATCGAGATTAAGGTCTACACCAAGCTCTTTAATAAGTCTGAATATTATCTCCCCTGTTGCAGCAGTATTAGGCTCTGTACGATAAAAATCAAATTTAATATCTGAACTCGTCGAAGGATGATGGTCTATACATCCTTTGAGCCTACCTCTTTCCCAAGCTTCCTCGCGTCCAAGAATTCTCTTCATCCCTGAGCAATCAACCTGAATAGACAGGTCGATATTATCGAAACCAGTATGTTCATATGTAGAGCATCCACATTCTAGAAAATCCAGGTTTTTGGGAATAGGTTCATTTAGGATGACAAATGCTTTCTTGCCTAATTCTCTTAATACGAGGCAGAGGGCTGTAGATGATCCGAGAGAATCTCCGTCCATATTAATATGTGGAAATATAAGAACACTGTCAACATTTTTAAGCTCGTTCGCAATGCTCTTTAGAGAATCATTCATCGTCTTCTTCCTCTTCGTGGTTTATATCCAAAGTGTCCAAAATAGAATCGATATGTCTGCCGTAATCTATCGAAGTATCGATCTTGAAGATAAGTTCGGGAGTGTGTCTGATTTTAATGTCACCGGCAATCTTTGTTCTTATAAAACCTTTTGCCTTATTGAGACCCTCGAGAACTTCTTTATAAACAGAGTCTTTATCTTCATCTGCAAGACATAAAGGCGAAACGAATATAGTAGCATAGCTCATATCCCTTGTGACATCGACCCCGCTTACACTTATTATTCTTGAAGATAGTCTAGGGTCTTTAGCCTCGCTTATCAGAAAATTGCTTATGCTTTTTTTAATCTCTTCGCCAAGTCTTCCTGTTCTGTATTTTGCCATTATATTTATTGTCTTTCTATCTCAACCATTGTAAAGCACTCGATTACATCATCAGGTTTAATGTCGTTATATTTTTCGATTCCAAGTCCGCATTCATATCCTTGAGCAACTTCCTTGGCATCGTCTTTAAATCTCTTGAGAGAAGAAATAACGCCTTCGTGGATGATGATTCCGTCCCTTACCAGTCTTATCTGAGCATTACGTTTTACGATACCTTCTGTAATATAGCATCCTGCAATAATACCGAGATTCGGAACTTTGAATGTTTCTCTTACAGTCGCTTTGCCGAGTACTTCTTCCTTATATTCAGGATCGAGCATTCCCTTCATTGCGCCTTCGATATCGTCGATAATGTTATAAATTACCCTATAAAGTCTGATTTCTACATCGACTTCGTTAGCTTGATTACTTACTGCTGTAGAAGGTCTTACGTTAAATCCGATAATTATCGCATTTGATGTCTCTGCAAGCATGACATCGGATTCGTTTATCGTTCCTACTCCAGAGTGGATAACTCTTATCTTAACCTGATCGTTGTCGAGTTTTTCAAGAGAAGAAATTATTGCTCCGATAGAACCCTGAACGTCTCCCTTTATTATGAGGTTGAGTTCTTTAGCTTCTCCTTCCTGAATCTGGGAGAAGAGTTTATCTAGAGTCATGCTGGCATTCTTTGCCATGACATCTTCTCTCATCTTATCTTGACGATGCGATGCAATTTCTCTTGCCGTCTTATCATCCTTAACAGCATTGAATTCATCACCTGCAGCCGGAACATCTGAAAGTCCAAGAATCTCGACAGGTGTAGATGGGCCTGCTTTTCTGATAGGCTTGCCTTTGTAGTCTGTCATTACTCTGATCTTACCTGATGTAGTTCCTGCTACAACGCTCTGTCCAGTCTTGAGTGTACCGTTGCTGACAAGTAATGTAGCTACAGGACCTTTAGACTTATCAAGACGAGCTTCAACGACTGTTCCAAGAGCAAGTCTATTCGGATTTGCCTTAAGCTCGAGAACTTCAGCCTGTAATAGTATCATTTCAAGCAAGTCGGTGATTCCTTCACCTTTTTTTGCAGATACAGGTACAGAAATTACATCTCCGCCCCAGTCTTCAACCAATACTCCATGTTCTGAAAGTTCCTGTTTGACTCTATCTGGATTTGCTGTCGGTTTGTCCATTTTATTTACAGCAACAATTATAGGAACTCCTGCTGCTTTTGCGTGACTTATAGATTCTATAGTTTGAGGCATTACACCATCGTCTGCAGCAACTACAAGCACGGCGATATCCGTTACCTGAGCACCTCTCGCTCTCATAGTAGTGAAAGCTTCATGTCCTGGTGTGTCGAGGAATACGATTCTTTTTCCTTTAATTTCTATTTCTGAAGCACCGATGTGCTGAGTGATTCCACCAGATTCTCCTGCTGTGACGTCAGTATTTCTTATCGCGTCAAGGAGTGAAGTTTTACCGTGGTCAACGTGTCCCATAACTGTGATAATTGGAGGACGAGCTTCAAGATCGCTTTCTGAATCCTCGCTTGTATCTATTCCTGCTTCTTTGATTTCAGGTTCTTCTTCGGTTACAACAAGCTGAACGCCCAAATCGTCTGCAAGCATTTCTACAGTATCCTTGTCGAGAGTCTGGTTTATAGTAACCATTACTCCCATTTGCATCATTGCCATAATGACCTTTGAAACACTGATTTCGGCTTGTTCGCAAAGTCCGGCAACAGTAATAGGTACTGTAACTGCAATTGTTCCTTCAGGTAGCATTTCTTCAACAGTAGGTTCTTCAACAACCTTCGTCTTATATTTCTTCTTATTACGTTCCTTCTTTTCCAAAGTCCTGTCGTCGTACATATTGTTAGACGCACTTCTTCTTCCTCTTGAGGAATCCTCGTGTTTATCGAATTTAGAAGTTTTTTCTTTGTTGTCGAAAAACTTCTTGTTCTTGCCTTTTGAAGGTTTGGCACCTGCTACAGGAGGTGCTGTTACAGGAAGATCTCCGGATTTCTTCTGGAAACTTCTCTTCTCATCAGTGGACTTATCTCTTGGAGGTCTTTTATCCCTATTGTCTGTATCTGACGCCGATTTGGAAGAATCTCTTCTCTTATTTCTTGCAGGAGCTTTTTCATTGTCCTTGCTTCTAAGCTGCGATCTTCTTTCTTGCTGTTTTTTTCTGTTTTCTTCAGCCTTCTTTTTCTCTGTAGCTGCATCGGAAATCTTCTTGAATCTCATTGGCTTATTCGGAGCATTTACATACCCTTCTTCCTTCTTTGATTCTTCGGATTTCTTGACTTCTTCAGATTTCTTTACTTCTTCGGACTTCTTTGTTTCTTCAGTTTTCTTTGTTTCTTTAACCTTCTCTTGAGACTCTTCGAGAGGTTTATTCTTATCAGTATTCTGAGATTTTGTAGAATCTGAATTAGCATTCACCTTTTTAGAATCCTTTTTCTCCGATTCTTTGGATGATGTCTTTTTTTCTTCCTTAACTGTAGATTCTTTTGATTCGGTTTTCTTCACAGGCTTCTCTACATTTTCGTTTGCAACAGCCTTTTCTATGCTTTCCGATTTATCTTCCGATTTCTTTTCCAATTTCTTTTCTGATTTTTCTTCAGGCTCAACTGGTGAAGATTCATCTTTTGTAGGAGGAACAACCTTTACAGGAGTTCCTACAGGTGGTCTAGGTTTAACATTTTCCATATTAACAACCGGTACAGCCTTTATTTTAGGTCTTGCAGCTTCTGACTTTGAATCAGAAGAAGTACCTTTCATAAGGTGTATCGTATTGATTAGTCTGGAAGCATCGCCGTCTTCTACACTACCTTTTTCACTTGTAATAGTTATGCCCATTTTGCTTGCATAATCTTTCATCTCATTAAGAGTAATTCCAAGTTCTTTAATGAGCTCACTGACTTTTTTTGACATGCATACCTCCTTAGTTGTTTTGAATTGCGTCTTCAACAACTTGTCGTATTATTTCCGCATCTATGTTTGTCTTACATGCACGGTTAAACGCTTTTCTTTTAATTGCTGACTCCAGACAATCGTGATCCTTGCACAGATAAAATCCTCTTCCTTCATTTCTAACTGAGGTATCTGTCAATACTTTTTCGCCATCCCAAGTGAATCTGATTAATGTATCCTGAGGATAAGATTTCATGCAGCCTATACATCTACGCTTCGGCTTCTTCTCCAGCATTTGTTGTTTCAATTTCAAGTTCCTCTATTCCGCTCTCAATATTCTCGTCATTGGATTTATCTTCAGACGTTTCAATATCCGTGTCTTCATATTCATCAAATGCAAAACCCATTTCTCTGAGCTGGTCATGGCTCTTAATGTCTATCTTCCAGCCGCTGACTCTTGCTGCAAGTCTTACGTTTTGACCTTCTCTTCCTATTGCAAGAGAGAGTTGCTGTTCAGGAACTACTGCAGTCGCAGATTTTTCTTCCTCGTTAGTATATACACCTTCAACAACAGCAGGTCTTAGTACATTGCTGATTAGTACCGCTGGATCTTCATCCCATACGATGATATCGATTTTTTCATCGAAGAGTTCATCTGCGATATTCTGTACTCTTGCTCCTCTATTTCCTACGCAAGCTCCTACAGGATCTACATTTTCGTCATTTGAATAAACTGCTATTTTTGTACGTGAACCAGCTTCTCTTGCGATTCCTTTAATCGAGACTGTACCATCTGCAATTTCTGGAATTTCAAGTTCAAACAATCCCCTTACAAGACCTGGGTGAGATCTTGAAAGGAAAACCTGTGGTCCTTTATTTTCTTTTTTAACATCCATTACATAGACTTTAACCCTATCACCAGGTTTAAAAGACTCTGTTGAAACCTGCTCGGAAGCCGGGATAATACCTTCGGTATTTCCAAGTGTAAGCAACATAGTTCCGTTGCTTATTCTTTCCACCTTGCCTGTGATAATCTGTCCTTTTTTGTCGATATATTCGTTAAATGCGTTTGCTCTCTCTGCTTCTCTATTCTTCTGAATGAAGACCTGCTTTGCACCCTGTGCTGCAATTCTGTTGAAGTCTTTAGGATCGATTTGATACTCTACAACATCGCCTGGTTCATAACCTTCGTAGATTTCCCTTGCATCTTCAAGTGATATCTGTGTCAGATAGTCCGTTACTTCTTCAACAACTTCCATTCCCATAAGAACAGTTACGTTTCCCGCTTCCATATCGATTTCAACTCTTACATTGGATGCTCCATAGTTTTTTCTATATGCATTCTCAATTGAGTCCTTGATGGAATTGATGACCTCTTCATTAGAAAGGCTCTTTTCTTTCTTGAGATCTGCAAACGCTTCAAGAAATTCTTTGTTCATTATTATCCTCCTAGAAAACTACTTCTAAATTTATCTTAGATATCTTATTTTCAGGTATGCTCATATTCACACCATCGATATCAATTGTAACGATACCATCCTCTTTGCCGACCAAATTACCTGTAAAGTGCTTATTACCATTTATCTGTTCGTATGTTTTAACATGTACAGGTTTTCCTGCAAAACGCAGAAAGTCGGTTTCTTTAATGAGTTCTCTGTCCAAGCCAGGAGAGCTCACCTCTAGTCTGTAACTTCTGTCGATAAGATCCATATCGTCAAGTTTTTCGTTGAGATATCTTGTAACGGTTTCGCACTCGTCAATATTAATATATTCAGAATTTGCACCGATAGGCTTATCGAGCATTACCCTTAAAACCCATCCAGAGCCTTCTTTCTTATATATTACTCTGTATACTTCCAGTTCTTTATCTGAAATATATTCGCTTAACATATTCGTTACTACAGATGAAATATCTTCTTTTGCCATACTCCCTCCGAAAGATCCCTACATAAGTGAAAGAG
>CAYFWG010000058.1:0-8346 GCA_964346775.1 uncultured Mogibacterium sp. | reverse complement strand
TATGTCTTTCATTTGTAACAATATTGGATTCGGAAGGATTAATGTTTCCTATACCGAACATTTTACCTATAGCTTCAGATACCTTACGAGCTGCCTCAAGAGAATTATTTCCTGTTAAAGAAGTTGTAATAACAGTTACTCCAGGAATTTTTCTTTTAATAGTATCTGTATCTATGGATGAGCCTAGGTCTAATTTATTCAAAACAACAAGTATTCTATCACCGTTCATTTTCTCAACAAATCTTATTATCTTGTTGTCTTCATCCTCGAGATCTGAACTTCCATCTATTACAAGCATTACCATATCTGAAGAAGCAACGGCTTGTTCAGTTCTCTCTATACCCTTTTTCTCAACGGTATCTTCTGTTTCTCTTATACCAGCTGTATCAACCAAAACAATAGGTATTCCGCCAAGAGAAGCGCTTTCTTCAACTGTATCTCTTGTAGTTCCTGGAATATCTGTAACGATTACCCTTCCCTCTCCAAGCAAAGCGTTCATAAGAGAGCTCTTTCCTACGTTAGGTTTTCCGACAATAGCTATCTTAATTCCTTCTCTTGCAATTTTTCCAATAGATGCTGTATCGAGAAGCTCGTCTACTTCTGATAATACCCATCTAAGTTTATTTGAAAATTCATCGTTTATAACCTGGTCTATGTCTTCATCCGGATAGTCTATATTTACAGCCATTTGCGCAAGAATATCTATGAGGTTTTCTCTAATTTCCCTTATATTGTCTCCAAGTCTTCCTTCTATTTGACTTTGAGCTATCTCGAGTGAAAGATCTGTCTTTGCTTTGATAATATCTATGACAGATTCAGCTTGAGAAAGATCCATTTTACCATTCAAAAAAGCAATCTTTGTAAACTCACCAGGATCTGCCATCCTTATGTCTTTTGCTCCAGAATTTAAAACAGACGCCAAAATTTTCTTAAGAGAAACATTACTTCCATGTGCCTGAATCTCTAGCATATCTTCTCCTGTGTATGAAGCAGGTCCTTCCATGAAAATAAAAATTGCCTCATCTATTATTTCTTTTCCATCAGTTGCTTTACCGAAATATGCATGTCTCGGAATAATATTTTCTGGAGAATTTATCATGATTTTATTCATAACTTCTTTACTTGATTCTCCGCTTACTCTAACAATTCCTATACCGCCTTCTCCAGGAGCTGTTGAGATTGCTGCTATTGTATCAGACATATATATCCTCTTTTCTTAAATAAATCATTTATTACTATATGTTCAAATATAATACCATAATTTGTATAAATTACTTTAAATTATCTAATTTTATAGGTTTTTCGTAATATAACTATACGTTTCATAATATTTTTACATTAATTTTTGAAAATATTTAATTCATGTAATTAAAAATAACAGCATCAAAATTCATATTGCTGTTATTTTAAGTAGTGTTATTTTTTCTCTTTTATTATTAAATTTCTTATTGATTGTACTGCTAACTCAATGACTTGATTTGTATCATGTTCTTGTTTATTAGGAAGTCCTAATCTTTCTCTTTCTTGATTTGCAATAACCAGTAGACAACAACCTACTCTAACCCTTCTGTACAAACCAGTGATAAAAAGTGCTGCAGACTCCATTTCAGATCCTAAGCACCCCATCTTTAGCCATGCATCCCATTTATTGATAAGCTCGTATCCAACAGGATGTTTTTCTGGCTGATGTTCTCCGTAGAATGAATCTTTGCTTTGCACAACTCCTACATGATATTTTAACTTTTGTTCTTTAGCTGTTTCTATAAGAGAGTTAATAACTTCTATATCTGCTACTGCTGGAAATTCAATAGGTGCGTATTCCTTTGATGTTCCTTCCATTCTGATAGATGCAGAAGCGATAATAATATCTCCTCCTTCAACATCGGTTTGCATACCTCCACAAGTACCAACTCTTATAAAAGTATTAGCTCCTATATTTACAAGTTCTTCCAAAGCAATCGCTGCAGAAGGTCCTCCGATGCCTGTGCTTGTTACACTGACTTTGATGCCTTCAAGATATCCGGTATATGTGACATATTCCCTATTTTCTCCGACCTTCATAGGATTATCAAATTTTTCTGCGATTTTAACACATCTGTGTGGATCTCCGGTAAGTATGACATATTCACCGATATCCGCTTTGCCCAAACCTATATGATATTCGATTCCCTTACCTTCTGTATAATCTACCATTTATTTAACTCCTTTGATCAGATTCTAATTTAATCTTATAGGAAGTATCAGATATTTATACTTATCTCCTTTGAGAGGTTTAATAATGCAAGGACTTATACTATCTTTCATATTCAGAATTATCTCTTCATCCTCGATTACAGTAAGAACATCTTTAAGATATTTGGAGTTCAATCCTATTTGAATATCTTCTCCTTCTTTAATAACTTCTATCTTCTCCTCGATATTTCCCTCTTCGTTTAAAGAATTTATAATTATCCAATTATCTTCAATATTAAATCTTACCAAGTTGTTGTTTTGTAACGATGTTAGAAGAGATGCTCTATCTATACTCTTTATTAAATCATCCTTCTTTACTCTTACACTTATATTTCCATCTTTATTTAAAATTCTTTCATAGTCTATATATTTACCTGAAAGTGTATTTATGATTACTTTATTATTATCGAAATTAAGAATAATTTTATTATTTACAATTTCGAGAGTTAATGAATCTTCTCCTTCATCGCTTATTATCTTGGATACTTCATTTATAAGCTTTGCCGGTACAATAACGCTTACAGATTCTTCGCTTTCTACATCAATATTATATGTAGCTATCCTAAAAGGATCCACACCTACCATCTTCATCGTTCTATTTTCAATCTGTAATAAAACTCCTGTAAGAATACCGTTAAATTCGTCATTAGAAGCACTAAAAGCAGTCTTTTTGATTATCTTCTTAACATCTTCTTTTTTCAGTGAAATAACATTTTCACCTTCTTGAATTTTAATTTTCGGAAAGTCATCAGACTGGAAACAAATAATATCTGCCTTTGTTCCTCCAGATTTAATATTCAGTTTGACTGTTTCCGAATTATAATCCATCATTATTTCTTCATCTGGAAGTTTAGATATGATTCCAGTAAATAACTTTGCTGGAACAACAAATGAAATATCTACATCGCTTTGAACAGGAACTGTTGATTCTATAATTATAGTTGTATCAGTTGCTGTCATAGTCATTAGATTATTCTTGATTTCTATTAGTATACCTTCAAGAATGCTAGAAGTTGTTCTAACAGGAACTGAATGTGCTACATTGCTTAGCGCTTTATTTAATTCTTTCTTTGTACAGTAAAATTTCATTTCTCCAACCTTTTCTGAATATAATTTAAATTGATTTTTATAACTAATTATTAGATTTCGTCTTTATTATTATATAAATAAAACTAGTAGTAATAGTAGGGGCTGTTGATAACTGGAATAACTTCTGAATTGACTCAAATTTCAGCAATAAACAACAAAAAAACATGTTGATAACTTTGATAATTATTTATGGAAAAAATGTTGATAAGTTATTTATTTTTTTTTGATTGTTTTGATTGCAATTTGGAATTTATAACATTGATATGGTTTTTCAATTCTTCGTCATAAACTAGATCATTAGTTATTTTATCAACTGCATGTATTACAGTAGAATAATGTCTATTTCCAAATAATTTTCCAATATTATTTAATGAAAGATCTGTTGTAATCCTACACAGATACATTGCAATTTGCCTTGGATAAGTAATTTCAGCATTTCTCTTTGGCGAATCCATATCGGCAACCTTGATTTTGAAATGTTGTGCAACTATTGCCCTTATTCTTTCCGGAGCAATAGCCTGATCATTATCACTTATTATATCTTTTAAAATATTCTTTGCACTATCTATAGTTACATTTTCACCCAATAGATTAGATAATCCTATAACTCTGTTATAAGCACCTTCGAGTTCTCTAATATTATCCTTGACCTGTTCTGCTATAAAGCATATTACCTGATAAAGCGAAGTTGTCATTTCAATTTCCGCTTTTTGCGCAAGGTTCTTTAGAATTGCAACTCTTGTCTCATAGTCAGGTGGCTGTATATCGGCAATCATATTCCAACTGAATCTTGTTCTTAATCTTTCATCAAGACCTTTCAGACTTACAGGAGGACAATCACTAGTGATAATTATCTGCTTATTATTTTGATAAAGAGCTTCAAAAGTGTGGAAAAATTCTTCCTGAGTAGCATCTTTTCCTTCGAGAAACTGTATATCGTCGATAAGTAGAACATCAAGCTTTCTATATTTATTACGGAAAAGTCTTGTCTTATTATCGTTAATCGCCGAGATCATCTCGTTTGTAAACATCTCAGAAGAAACATATAATACCTTAGCTGAAGGATTATTCTTAATAATATGAACACCTATAGCCTGCATTAGATGGGTTTTACCAAGACCTGATCCACCGTAGAGAAAAAGAGGATTGTATATATCTCCTGGGTTTTGAGCTACTGCAACAGATACAGCGTGCGCATATTTATTAGAATTACCTACTACAAAGTTATCAAAATTAAATCTAGGATTGAAAAGTTTCTCATGACTTTGTGTGGTTTTGTTTTTTGACTTATCAACTTTAGGTGAATCGTAATCACTTTCATTCTTAAGTATAACTCTGTATGTTTTGTCCAGACCGTTGTTAATTGAATTTTCAATCATCTGTAAATAGTGCTCGTTGATATGATCGATAACCGGCTGGTGGTTATTACAAGCAAGATAAATAATACCTGCTTCTTCCTCAATCTTCTTGATATACAGAGGAGCTATCCAGGTATCGTATGTTAATTCGGTGGTATTTGCCTTCAGGAAACTAAGTGTTGTCTCCCATATCTTGTTTTTGTCCAATTCTTCTCTCCTAATCGTTATAAACACATTTTACATAAAGATATCCACATATTCAAATGCTTAAAATGCGAAAAAACTAGGTAAATTTAAGGTCAAAAAGGAAGTTATCCACATATTGTTAATAAAATTGTTAATAAATGAGGGGTAACACCATATGTTGTGTATAACTCCTTTTTTGTACCAAATGTTTTTTATTTAGACACAAGAAAAATAAACGTTTTGAAAGGTTTTGAGATTTTAAAAAGTTGACTTGCAAACCCGCTTAAACTATAATGTTTTGGCGTATGTGCTTTTGGAATTTAGAGAGCACCCATAATAGTTATTACATTATATAGAGAAGATTAAGGAGTAATCACATGAAAAGAACGTATCAGCCTAAGAAGAGACAGAGACTTAAAGAGCACGGTTTCCGAAAAAGAATGTCAAGCGCAAGCGGTCGCAGAGTTCTCAAGAGAAGAAGATCAAGAGGAAGAAAGGCACTATCAGCTTAGTCTAGCGGTATCCCGATGATAGACAGAAAAAAACTCATATTAAGAAATCAATCGGATTTTAATAGGGTATATAGAAGAGGAAATTCTAAAGGCAGCAAATATGTAGTTGTTCTATACTTAAGAAATCGCCTCGACTATACAAGAGTCGGCTTTGTAGCAAGTAAAAAAGTTGGCAATTCTGTTGAAAGAAATAAAGCTCGCAGGCTCATGAGGGAGTCATATAGATTTCTTAATGAGGATGTAGCTTCCGGTTACGATGTAGTCTTTGTAGCAAGGAATACGATTCAATCAGCCGGAAAAGAAGAAGTTCAAAAGGTTATGAACAAGACTTTATCGAAGTGCAGCCTAATTAAGGAAAACTAATTCGGGAAAAGAAGACAAAGTAATGAAAAAAGGAATTATTGGAAAGATTTTAATTGTTATGGTAAGGGCATACCAAACCGGTATATCCCCTTATTTGGGTAGCCATTGTAGATATATGCCTACATGCAGTCAATATTTCATAGAGGCCGTCGAGAAATACGGAGCTCTCAAGGGAAGTTGGCTAGGAATCAGAAGGATATTAAGATGTAATCCTTGGCACCCAGGCGGATATGATCCTGTACCATAGAACGGAGAAAAATTAATGGGAATTATTGCAACACCAATCGGATATTTTCTGATGTTGATCTATAAGCTCGTAGGGAATTACGGAATAGCACTTATCATTTTAACAGTAATTGTTAAGGTGGCTTTGTACCCTATGTATGCAAAGCAGATAAAATCCACTGCGAACCTTGGCGAGATGTCCGAAAAAACCAAGGAAATTCAGCGTAAATATGCAGACGACAAGGAAAAGATGAACGAGGAAATGCAAAAAGTCTATGCTGAAACTGGATTCAATCCTTTGAGCGGATGCTTGCCTATGCTTATTCAGATGCCGATTATTTTTGGTCTCTTTGCACTGCTTAGAAACCCTATAAAGTATATGCCGGCAGGAAGCGAGATGGTATTTGCGAATCACGAAGCTTTTCTGTGGATCAAAGACCTTGCACAGCCGGATATGTGGATACTTCCAATCGCAGCTGGAGTTTCAACATTTTTCGCCTTCAGCATGAACAATTCAATGATGCAACAGCCAGGAGCAGCACCAGGACAGAATAAGGCTATGAATGCAATAATGAAATACTTTTTTCCTCTAAGTATTTTGTGGCTAGCACGTTCATATCCTGCAGGACTTGCTATTTACTGGGCAGGTGGACAGTTTATGCAGATTTTCTTTAACCTTAGAGTTAACAAGGTAAAGGAAAAGATGAAAGAAGAAAGCGATAGAAAAAAACTGATTGCAAAGGCAGAAAAAGAAATTGCCAAGAAAAGAAAAGCAAGAATGAAAGGAAGTTACAATTAAATGAGATCTTCAGAGAAATGGGGAGTGGATGTAGAAACTGCGGTTAAGCTCGCACTCAAGGATCTCAAGCTCGAAAGAGATGAGGTTGAGGTAGAAATACTCGAAGAATCTTCAAGCGGTTTCCTTGGAATAGGATCAAAGCTTGCGAAAGTAAGAGTTACTGCCAAAGAAGATATGCGCAACTCATCGAAGGAAAAAGCAACTTTTGATGATATTGACGCAATTCTCGCCGGACTCCCAGAAAATGCGGCACAGAAACTTCCTGATGAAGTAAGAGCCGACTACGATAAATACGAAAAAGAAGAGCATGAAGATGCTGTTGCAAGGGAAAAGGTTTACCCTAATAACAATAAGAAGAAGAATCAGCACAAACCTGTAAAAACCAAAAGATATTCTTTGTCACTGGAAGATAAGATTCTGGAGGAAGTTAAGAATCTGGAACCTGTCACAGATCATCCGGTAGAAAAGTTCTTAAGCGATATATCTGAACAGATGGGAATCGATCTCGCGTTCAGTGTAAAAAGCAACGAGGAGCTTGTATATGTGGAAATCACAGGAAAAGATACTGGAACGATAATAGGCAAGAGAGGTACAACCCTCGATGCAGTTCAGTGTCTGGCAAGCTATATGGTCAACAAGAATGAAGAAAAGTATACAAGGGTTATTCTTGATGCTGAGAACTACAGAACCAAGAGAGAAAAGACTCTGGAAAACCTTGCAAACAGAATAGCGGGCAAGGTGGAGAAAAGCGGAAGACCTGTTACGCTTGAGCCGATGAACCCGTACGAGAGAAAAGTAATACATTGCACTTTACAGAACAACCACAAGGTTAAGACGAGAAGCGAAGGCAAAGAGCCATATCGCCGAGTAGTAATTGAAACCAAATAGTCCAAAATCATTAAATCCGTTCACTCAATAGAGGAGCGGATTTTTGGTATTTTGATATTTCTTGTAACGGCTTTGTAATATCTTTGTCAACTGAAACTATTTGAAAAATACCGTGATATAATGAGTTACAAGAGTATAAAATGAACAAATATATGCAAACAAATGCATTTTGAGAATACATTCGAAAATACATATTACGAATTACCTGAAAGGAGATAGAAATAGATAATGAATAAAGAACTAATGGAAAAGAAGGGTTTTATCTGTGACATGGACGGGGTAATTTACCATGGAAATAAATTGCTCGACGGAGTGAAAGAATTCGTCGAATGGCTTTACGAAAATGATAAAGAATTCCTGTTTTTGACCAATGCATCCAGCAGATCGCCGAGGGAGCTTAGAGAGAAACTCCTCCGAATGGGTCTAGATATAGAGGAGAGCCACTTCTATACAAGTGCACTTGCTACTGCGAAATTTCTTCACAAGCAAGCACCTAACTGTAGCGCCTATGTAATCGGAGATCATGGACTTTACAACGCTCTATATGAATCTGGCATAACTATAAACGATGTGAACCCAGATTATGTCGTTGTTGGCGAAACAGCAGACTATAGCTTCAAACACATAACAAAGGCCATGAACCTCGTTAATGCAGGAGCAAAGCTCATCGCGACAAACTCGGACCTTACTGGAC
>CAYFWG010000057.1:0-8556 GCA_964346775.1 uncultured Mogibacterium sp. | reverse complement strand
CACGACACCAATAACCAGACCTACTATGATCATGATTAGCTTGTCATTTTTTTTCATATTATCCTCCATATTATTATGAAATTAATGGCTGTAGACAGGATCATTCCTGTCTACAGCCATTTTACGACTCATATCTACACAACTCCAATAGAGTTAGTTAATGCCTTTATAACCTAAAATAGGTTTTTTCTATAATGCTTGGTCCTTTTTGACCTCTATATTTATACCATATGTTTCTTCATGTTCTTTTTCGGCTTTTTTCAGTGCTTCTCCCAGACCTTTCAGTGCATCAAAGGGTGCAAATTGTTTTGCCCTCTGAGATCTCGGCATCTTACTCCTCTTAACATTTGGTTTCATTTGCTACCTCTATTCTTTATGTCCACCTATCTGCTTATTCCTATCGAGAGTTGTAGCAGCTTCCTCGAGATCCATCCCCTTAAAAACAGCGTTTTTTCCATACTTCTTTCTTATTGAATTTACCGTTGTCTGCAGAGCCTCATCCCTGATTATTTGGCTATGTTTCTCAGTTATAGGATCTTTCAACCCTTCGGTTCTAATCTTTCCTTCTTTTTTTCCTTCCTTCAGAGCCTCTTCATATCCTACTTCGAATATGTTTATCTGCTTGTTCTCTCCTACTTCTTTTATGTCGTTGAAGTTGATATATACACGCCTTATAGGAAACTCCGGTTTGACAATTCTTCTATATAGCTTGGCGACAGCTGGAACTATCATCGTCGATGAATTCAGAGGGATTGAAAAGGAGACGGAACCTCTTGTCATAGGAAGATTCAATGCATTTGAATATCCCACCGACATGGAAACATTTGCCGTCACCTTTGAAATGCTCGTCATCTCGTAACATATCTGCTCAGTCATTTCCTTTACTATGAGTTCGCCTTCTTCAAATCTATAGTCACGCATCAAGACCTGTCCTCGCGAAATCGAATGACTCTTGTTTTTATATCCCTTGATATCTGCAATCGTAGTCGGCTCAAATCCCCAAGCGTGGTCGATCAAGAGCTCGGCATCAATTCCGAACATATTATAAAGAAGATCTTCGTCGGCGCGAGCAATATCCCGCATAGTATTAATGTTGATTTTGGAAAGCTTTCTCGCCGTACCCGGACCTATCCTCCAAAAGTCTGTAAGTGGTCTATGATCCCAAAGCGTACGAATAAAAGCTTCCTGATCGAGATAGCCGATGAAATTCCGAGAGTGTTTTGCCGTTATATCGAGGGCTATTTTGGCGAGATACATATTCGTTCCGACACCGGCAGCTGCACGGACGCCTACTCTTTCAAGAACTTCCTTCATAAGGAATTCCGCCATTTCTATAGGTGTGAATCCGTAGCCTTTGAGGTATTCCGTTGCATCTATGAAGACCTCATCTATGGAATATACATGTATGTCTTGAGGTGAGATGTAATCGAGGTAAACCTTGTATATCCTTGCAGCGTAGTCGATATATAGCTGCATCCTCGGTGGAGCCATTATGTACTCAAGGTGTTTAGGTATCTCGAAAACCCTGGCTCTTCCACTTACTCCCTGGGCCTTTAGGGATGGGGAAACAGCAAGGCAGATGGTTTTTTCCGTTCTCGTCGGGTCGGCAACGACAAGATCCGTAGTCATAGGATCGAGTCCCCTCTCCACGCACTCAACGGAGGCATAGAAAGACTTGAGGTCTATAGCAATATACACCCTTTTATCTTCATCGATATGTTTTGTATCTATTTCTATGCCATTCTTCATCTTATATTGCGTTCTTTCGGTATTCTCCTGGAGTCATTCCTTCAACTTCTGTAAAGCTTTTGGTAAAGTAGCTTTGAGAGCAGAAGGTTAGGCGTTCTCCGATTTCGGCAATCGTCAGATCAGTCTCGACAAGGAGCCTCCTCGCTTCTGCTATCCTCTCCCTTAGGATAAACTCGCTTATAGTAATTCCTAGTTCTTCTTTGAAAATCGCCGAGGCATATGTCCTGCTCAAATTGACAGCTTCGGCAATCTGACCGAGCTCTATCTTTTCATTGAGGTGATCCTCGATATAAGTCATCATCCTCGCCAATCTCAGAGAGTACTTCTTGTTTCTCAGTACATATCTGACTTTAGTGGCAAAGTCGTGGGCCATTCCGTGAACCAAGTCGTACAGGTCCGGGAGCGAAACAGCTTTCTCAAACTCTTTTACAAACTCATCCCTTATATCATATGCGACCATATCAAGAAGACCCGCTTGAATTGCGATCATACACATTTCCGATGCGGCACAAATGGACTCATAATTCATTTTCTTCATAGCATCGCTGTAGGATCCGCATTTATTGAAAATTGCGGTAGGGTATTCGTAGTTCTGCTGAGCCAATTCAGAGATCCTTTCAGTGTTTCCTTCCTGGATTGCATCAAAATATTGCTTCTTTTTAATATAGGGAAGGTAGATGTGATTACGTCTCGTACGACTCAATATAAGGTTTACTGTTTGTTTATTTGCCATATTTTCTCGTTTCCTATTTATTTATAATAAAATTATTTTTTCTCCTAATTTTATTACATATTTCATAATAAAATTATAACATATCATTTTCTTAAATAATATAATCTAGTTGTAATCAGTGTTTGCACAGCAGGCTGTCAGTTCAACCCGAGAGGGTATGTTTGCAAGCAACACAGGCTTGTCCTCTTTTCTACGGAGAGGATAAACCAAAATTCGATTAGCTAATAGTGCTTTGCGAAAACGGCTTTATTTGGATCATTCGGGGGGTTGGTCGAAATAGGGCTATTTTCTTGCGTAAAAAGAGAGTGACTAATTACCACCCTCCTGTTATAAATAACTTTCTTTAATATTTCTCGAATATATTTCTCAATTATCTTTTTCTTTTGCCCTTCCTGAGCCTATGCCTCCGCTTGCCGCTTTCAATAATGACTACAAGCAGTAGAAATATTACGCCTACTGCTATAATTGCACCTCCGAGAACGACTATCCTCTTACTCAGCCCGAATAAAGTTTTGTCCTCAGGCTTGCTCTCTTTGGCTATTTCACTATTGCCCGAATTCTCTTGGATTGATGTCTCTTCCTCATCCGATTGGACGAGAACTTCATCCTCTTCTTCCTGAGGGCCATCATCCTGTGTGACTGTTTCATCTTCTATAGGTTCTTCTCCAGATTCAACGGACATGGAAGGAGATCTCGAATCTTCCCCCTCTTCATTTGCCGCAAAGACACCGAAAGAGGATCCTAATAATGCAATACAGGTTATTATCGTTATAATAGTAAATTTTGAAATTCTTCGCTTCATAATTGTTTTCACCTATAGGTTATCGAGTTTTAATCCTCTGCTTTGCACTCCATGATGAATAATATTTCTTCGAACCGATTTTCTTGTATGAGCGCACCTGAACATAATAGGATTTCTTGTTGCTGAGCCTTGTTACGTTCTTTGAGACTTTGTAATAAGAGGTTCCTATCGTCTTAATCTTCGCCTGCGACATATTAGATCTCGTACTGTATCTGAGCTGGTATCCCGTTACATAGTTCTTCGGGTACTTATACACTTGTACTTTAAATCCGTTATTAAGCGCTTTCAGACTATAAATTTTGGACGGTTTTACTATTATAGAATACTGCTTTGTCGCATAACCCGGATATGTCTTTCCCGTTACCGATACCTTGTAATTGCCAGGTTTGATACTTCCCTTCGAATACTTTGTCCTAACGCTTGAAGAGCTTATCCCCAATCCGTCATAAGTAGACTTAACCACTGGTTTTCTCGTTCTACCCGTATAGTAATAACGAGTTCCAGATGTCGATACTTTGATAAGCGGTCTTCTCGGATCCTTGCCTGTACGATTTTTAATCCAGTCACCCTTAACCGCAATATCAGCAGTTCCAATGAGGATTCCGTCCTTGTAAACTCCGAGAATTGAGCCTGTCTTTACCGTTTTCCCATCTGTAAGAGTTCTTCCTCGAGAATCGATTACCGAAAGACTGTAGTTCTCATATCCGTCTGCAAATCCGAGATTTCCGAGAAATTCTTTAACTGTAAGTCCCGCAGGAACATTCCTTATATATGAATCTCCAATTGAAAAATCATACAAAGGCTCTACAGGAACCGAGTCTTCTTTAGTTGGATTCTCTTCTTCTACAGAAGGCTGTCTTTCCGAAGTTTCAGGTGTTTCTGTAACTTTAGAAGTTTCTGCGGTTTCAGCATCTTCCTGCGGTTCAGCAGAATCTACGGTTTCAGGATCTACGGTTTCAGGATCAATAACCACATCCTCCCCAGCTGAGTCTTTCTCGGAATCTGTCTCTGGTTCTGCTGCTTTGTCTGCAGACTCGTCTGCTGGCGGAACATTCCCGAATATATACTTCTCTTCTCCGAATTCATCGGTATACTTCGAGTTATCAAGACCTATTCGTTTAATAAACCCTTTATCGATTGTAAAAGGAACTAATGCATATCCGCTATAATTTCCTATACCTCTTATATGTGCATAGGCTTGCTCGCTGCCCTTCTTGACGTTGTTGATGTAGCCGACAGTATAATCTTTGCTTCTACGAGATTAACGCCCTTGCTTGCAACCTCGAATTTAGGAGCGATGACATTCCCGGTATAATTCCAATCGGTGACACCATAAATATCGCAGTTTGCTATATTTTTACTGCTACTAGATTGAGGATTTCTCTTGATATACCAGAAGTTTCCGTCTGTTGGGCCACGACTTCCTGTAGCTGACGAATATATGCCGTTGATATAGGCCTCGCTGGTAAACTGCCATTTTCCGTAAGGTTTTGATGAGGTGCATCTGTAATTGAACTGGGCGCACCACAAATCAACATTGCTTCCTATTTTATTCGTGTCGATCATGCTGGAGAAGAAGCCCGTATTAGCATATATTCCAGCTTCATAACCTGCAGCCTTGACTGTGTCACAGAAAGCCTTGGCACATTTTGTGGCCTTTGTCTTATTACCTTTGATTTTGTATAGTCTTCCCCTATCTGAGCCTGATGATGGACCTGCATACTCATAGTCCATATAAATAGGAAGATGAAGATCTTTTGGTTTGATGCCGAGTTCCTTCAACCTCGCTATAGCCTTTTTTGCTTCTGCCTTCGCTTCATTTTCGTTTATAGCCTGAGAAAAAACATATCCTCCTACCATTAGGCCTGCGCTTTTTGCCTTTTGATAGTGCTTCTTGAATCTGTCGTCGTTCCACTTTGAACCAGATGATCCGTAGCCTGTCCAGGTCACTCTTAAAATCGCGTAGTCGACACTATTCTTTTTCTTCGCAGTACTCCAGTTGCTATCGCTTGATTGGTAAGTGGATGCATCGACGCCGTTTACGATGAGTTGTCCGGCAAATCTTCCTTTGTGCGTATACGTTGTTCTACCCGTACTTCCGTAAGGAGAGTTGGCCCTAAAATCCGATGCGGAATATGTGGTAATCGGACTTGTTACAAGACCGATTGCAATACAAATTGCCACTAATAATGTTAGTGTTTTGTTTCTTTTTCTTTTTATTATTCTAGTTTTCATGCAATCTTGAATTGGTGAAATCAATTGATTCTCCTAAACTATACTTTGAAGAGTTCAGCGATCTTTCTTCCATCCAAATCCGCTCCTCTTACCTCGAAATATCCTGAATCATCCGACTCCACCACTCTTATTTCGCATTCACGCGATATATAGTTGAATTTGAGCCAGGTACCGTCGATGTTTCTTACGAGGCCTTTTGCCTCGAGGATTTCTCCGCATTTATCAAGGCTGTGGATTATATTGATAAGTTCATCTCTCGAGTATTGTTTAGAAGTTTCAGAGATAAACTCTTCGATTTCGTATCCTTGTTTTTTTGCTTTGTCACAATGCTCCTCACAATGATGGTCTTCTTCATCATCGTGATCTTCGCAGCAACCTTCTTCGTGATGGTGTCCACAGCAGCCATGTTCTTCCTCGTGATGATGCCCGCAGCAACCATGATCTTCTTCGTGGTGATGTCCGCAGCAACCATGATCTTCTTCGTGGTGATGTCCGCAGCATCCGTTTCCGTGATGATGTCCTTTT
Organism: uncultured Mogibacterium sp.; assembly: GCA_964346775.1. Taxonomy (GTDB): domain Bacteria; phylum Bacillota; class Clostridia; order Peptostreptococcales; family Anaerovoracaceae; genus Crickella. Next base: position 2,512 of record CAYFWG010000057.1, on the reverse strand, counting down.
GCCTCTGTATTGTTTTTCATATCTTTACCTCTCTTATCGTGAATTAATTATAAGTTTAGATTTATTCGACATACTTATTCGACGTATTTGCTCGGGATACCGAAATAGTCTTCCATTGTTATCCAATCTCCGTCGTTATATAGTGCCTTTGCCAATTTCTTGCCGACGTATCTATAATGCCACGGCTCAAATATGTATCCGGTTGTCTCCTGCTTACCTTGTGTATATCGCAATATCCATCCATATTTATAAGCATTATCCTTGAGCCAACGTCCCTCAGGAGTGTTTTCGAATTTGTCCTCAACGTCATTAATATCTGCAGCCAGTCCTGTCTGATGTTCGGAATGTCCCGGTCTTGCGGAATATGTGTCGGCTTCCTTCTTTCCGTCCTGGGCTATGTATTGTTTGTATAGTGAGTCCTGAGTGCTATATGAGCGGTAGCCACTTACGACTGTTATGTCCATGCCTTCGGCTTTGGCACCCTTCTCCATCTCATCCCAAGCTGAAGAAGCTTTGTCTGTCAATCCGCCAGGTCCATATCCAGATGGCAAAGCGAAGGTCTTATTCGCTATAAGAGTTCCATCGATCTTGGTTATTCCACCCTTCCTTTTTCCGATAAAGCCATTCGAAGTAACAAATTCCAAATCATCTGTACTTGAATTGAAATCGATAATCTTTACTTTGATTTTCTTCTCAGACTTATTTCCCGACTCATCTTTTGCAGTAACTTCTATATCGTGTGTTCCAACTCTTTCGGAGCTGACTTCTCCGCTAAATTTCATGTCGATTTTTCCTCCAGAATTGTCGGTTACTCTTACAAACTTTTCAGGATCACAAGGCTGGCCGAGTATGAAGTTGACCGTTTCTGGCGTTTGAATTTTGGGAGGCTCGGTATCAGAGACTTTGACCTTGAAGTTATATGCTTGCGTCTTACCGGAGCTTTCGATCGTCACCTCGACGTCTACTCTCCCCGTCTTGCTGGTATCTATATCTGCATCTTCGATCAATTTGCCATTTTTGACACTCTTAATATAATCCGAAGCCTTTGCCTTTGAGTTGATTTCTGCGGTCAGATCTTTTGAGAATATCACCTTTGATTTTGGTTGCATAAAGCCGATATAGGCGACTATGCCTACTATCGCAATCAGCAAAATTATTATCAGTTTCTTCTTCATATTCATATTCTCTCCGATTATCTCTCATTTACAAAATATGATTTCTGTGAGATTGCTTTTCTATCGTTAATAATATCATGTATTGATTATCTTTGAATCTATATTTGTATATTTTTTATGTATATAACATAAAAAATGATAATGTTGAGATAGTGACTTTGTTTCAAATTTCTAATATAATCAAGCTATGAAATTTCAGATGAATGAACGAAAAGGTGAATTTTTTTTCGGTTTGGCCCTTGCTCTTAGGGGGTCATCTCTTCTTTTTGCAAAAATCGCTTTACAATCTATGGGTCCCTTTCTTCTGGCGGGATCGAGATTCCTTATCGCATTCATAATCATAGGCTTGATTTTCCATAAACAATTGATAAAGGTTACCAAGAAAGAACTCTGGCACTGCGCTCTTTTGGGATTTTTCTTCTTCCTATCCGTAGCCTTCGAACTTAACGGGCTCAAAACGACAGATGCCTCTGTTACGGCTTTTCTTGAGGGCTCGGTAGTCGTCGTCGTTCCTATATTGACCTGTATTCTGGCAAGAAAACTGCCAAATCGCATGGTAGTCATAACATCGATAATCGCTCTTGTCGGTGTAGGTTTTCTTACACTTAAGAACGGACAGTTTGGATTCACGCCGGGCGAATTGCTCGTTCTTGCGAGTGCTACTTGGTACTCTATTACCGTTATCATTACGGACAAAGCCGCAAAAAATGACGACCCTATGGTGGTTGCTATATACCAGCTTCTCTTTATCGCAATTTTCTCTTTTATCGGTGCATTTATATGGGAGGATATACGTCTTCCTCAAAGCACGAATGAATGGGGAGCGATCTTGTCTCTTGCGATTATTTGCAGTGCATTCGGATTCACCTTGCAACCTATCGGTCAGAAATACACCACGCCCGAAAGAGCAGGCTTGCTTTCCGTCTTCAATCCGCTTTCAGCTTCGGCTCTAAGCATAATATTCCTTAATGAGAAAATAACCTGGAGCATTTTCATTGGTGCGGTTCTTATTTTCATTTCTATTATTCTGCCGTTTATTAAAAAGAAAAAGCCTGAAGCTGAAGCTCAGTTAGCCGAAAACCCTACACAATAATCTCGAGCATCTCCTCCGAATCTTCCTACACAAGAAAACTATCCGAGTCGGCAATATACTTATCCAGTTCATAAGGAGAAAATATCCCCTTGTCCGTCACAACTCCGCTCACAAGTTCAGGCGGAGTAATATCGAAGGCGGGATAATATCCCTTAACATTTCTATTAGCCGTCGGCGTCCCCATTGCCTGTAGAACGAAACTCGGATCCCTCATCTCTATACTTACTGTATTAACATCTTCATG
>CAYFWG010000056.1:5960-8560 GCA_964346775.1 uncultured Mogibacterium sp. | reverse complement strand
ATAGGCGGAGGAGTCGGAATACCGCCTCTCTATCTCGCTGCGAAAAGATTGTTAGAAGATGGCAAGAAAGTTAAGGCCGTCCTCGGGTATAATACAGGTGAAGAGATATACTATGCAGAGGAATTTCGTGCCCTCGGCTGCGATGTGGTAATTGCAACAGCCGACGGAAGCGTAGGCACAAAGGGCTTCGTCACGGATGCTTTGGCAGAACTTAAGGACGATGGTTGCGGGTATTCGTATTTCTACACCTGCGGACCTGAAGCTATGCTCAGGGCAGTGTATAATGTAACCGAGACAAGCGGTCAGCTGAGTTTTGAAGAAAGGATGGGATGCGGATTTGGAGCCTGTATGGGTTGCAGTTGCAAGACGATATCGGGGTTCAAACGAATATGCAAAGAAGGACCCGTCCTTAGAAAAGAAGAGCTTATTTGGTAGAGAAGAAACGATTTGTTAGAGAAAATTGTCAAAAAGGAGAATTTGCTGTGGCAGAGACAAAAGTAATGCTGTGCGGTATAGAGCTCGACAATCCTGTCATTCCCGCTTCCGGGACCTTCGGGTACGGATATGAAATGGCAGAATATTATGATATAAATTGCTTGGGAACCTTCTCTTTCAAGGGAACAACCAAGGATGCCAGGTTCGGGAATGACACGCCGAGGATAGCCGAATGTCCTTCGGGTTTGCTCAATTCTGTCGGACTTCAAAATCCAGGAATAGATAAGGTGATCGATGAAGAACTTCCGAAGATGGCCAAGGCGTTCCAGAAGAAAGTCATGGCAAATGTGAGCGGTTTTTCGGTGGAAGAATACGTTCATGTATGCGAGCGACTTGATAAAGTCGAACAGGTCGGGTGGCTTGAAGTCAATATCAGCTGTCCAAATGTACATGGAGGAGGAATGTCCTTCGGAACGGATCCTGTTCAGGCGGCGGAAGTCGTTAGGGAAGTTAAGAAAGTAACTTCAAAACCAGTAATCATTAAACTCACGCCGAATGTGACCGACATAACATCTGTCGCTCTTGCTTGCGAAGAAGCAGGAGCTGATGCAATAAGCCTTATTAACACTTTGCTCGGGATGAGAATTAACCTCAGGACAGGAAAGCCTCTTCTCGCAAATATCACTGGAGGATTATCCGGGCCGGCTGTTTTCCCGATTGCATTAAGGATGGTTTATCAGGTAGCTCAGGCTGTCAAGATTCCTGTTATAGGAATGGGCGGAGTATCATCTGCAGAGGACGTGATAGAGATGATGATGGCAGGAGCTGTTGCTGTAGAAGTGGGTGCAGCCAACCTCGTAAATCCTTACGCATGCAGGGATATAATCAAGGATTTGCCCGAAGCAATGGAGAGATACGGAATAGAGGATTTAAATAGTATTATAGGAGTTTCGCAGGAGGAAAATTAAATGGGGAAAGACGTTATTATAGCTTGCGATTTTGCGAGCGCGGACGAAACGATACGTTTTCTTGATAAGTTTAATAAGATAAGAGAAGGAATTGTGGCATGTGACGATATCAGCGTTCATTCAAGCAGGCCGTATGTCAAAATAGGAATGGAACTTTTCTATGCGGAAGGCCCTCATATTATCAAGACTTTAAAAGAAAGAGGTCACAAGGTTTTCCTCGATCTCAAGTTACACGACATCCCTAATACGGTCGAAAAAGCCATGGAAGTTCTTGGAAGCTACGGTGTGGATATGGTTAACGTCCATGCGGCAGGATCTATTGAGATGATGAAAGCGGCAAAAAAAGGCCTTATGAGGGGCGCAATAAGATTCGCAAATAAGCCTAAGCTCATAGCAGTTACCCAGCTTACATCTACAGAAGAAGATGTTATGAGAAAAGAACTCCTAATTGAAAAACCGATGCAGGATGTTGTTGCTCATTATACTTTGAATACGAAGAAAGCAGGATTGGACGGAGTGGTTTGTTCAGCTCATGAAGCTGAAAAGATACACGAGATTTGTGGAGACGGTTTTATCACGGTTACACCGGGAATAAGATTGGTAGGCGATTCTGCCGGTGACCAGAAGAGGGTTATGAGCCCGGCTGATGCAAAACAAGAAGGAGCAGATTATATCGTCGTCGGAAGATCTATTACCGCATCTGAAAAACCTATTGAAGCATATAAGAAATGCTGTGAGGAGTTCAAATGATTAGAATATCGGATTATAAAGAAAAAATAGCAGGAGATTTGCTAAAAATCGAGGCGGTATTTTTGAGACCCGAAGAACCTTTTACATGGGCTAGCGGAATCAAAAGCCCAGTATACTGCGATAACAGACTATCTCTAACTTCACCGGAAGTAAGAGACGATATCGAAAATTCCATCGCTCAAACTGTGAAAGAATTCTTCCCAGGTGCAGAGGTCCTCATGGGAACAGCAACTGCTGGAATCGCCCACGCAGCCATAGCAGCTCACATATTGAATCTACCTATGGGATATGTGCGTACAGGAGCAAAAAAACACGGTAGGGCAAATAGGATAGAAGGCAAAATCGGAAAAGGAGAAAAGGTCGTTGTAATTGAAGACCTTATCTCAACTGGTGGAAGCTGCATAGATGCTGTCGACGCTTTGAGAGAAGTCGGAGCTGAAGTCCTAG
>CAYFWG010000056.1:3389-5950 GCA_964346775.1 uncultured Mogibacterium sp. | reverse complement strand
CTAGGTGTAGTTTCGATTATGACTTACGGAATGAAGAAGGGTATCGAGAGGATGAAAGAGGCGAATATTGAATGTGTTTCACTCACAGATTTCGATACTGTAGCAGCTATTGCTGCCAAGCAAGGTTATATTAAGGAAAAAGATATCGACAGGTTGATGGCTTTCAGAAACAATCCTTCAGATGAGAGCTGGATAGAAAAGAAATAGCAGAGAGAATCAAAATGAAAAGCGTAATCGACATTCTTGACCTCAGTGTTGAGGAAATTTATAACATGATGGATGTGGCTATCGACATCGATACATTCCCACAAAAGTATTCCAAATGCTGTGAAGGAAGGAAGATGGCTACACTTTTTTTCGAGCCGTCTACAAGAACAAGGCTGAGCCACGAGGCAGCCATGCTGGAACTTGGAGGGTCTGTACTCGGATTTTCGGGAGCTCAGAACTCATCTGCGGCAAAAGGAGAGTCTATAGCTGACACGGCAAAGACGGTATCTTGCTATGCGGATATAATTGCTATTCGCCACTCTTTGGAAGGGGCGGCACTTGTAGCATCGGAGAACGCTTCTATACCTGTTATTAACGCAGGAGATGGCGGTCATAACCATCCTACTCAGACTTTGGCAGACCTCCTCACTATTTATAGGGAGAAAGGCAAATTGACAGGACTCACAATCGGAATGTGCGGAGACCTTAAATATGGAAGGACTGTACACTCGCTGATAAATGCGATGACGAGGTACGAAGGAAACCGTTTTATTTGCATATCACCGGAAGAACTCGTTTTGCCTGAGTATGCGGAACATGTATTTAAAGAAGCAGGAATCGAGTTTGAGGTGACAAACAACCTTGAAGAGGCAATACCCGAGCTCGACATTCTATATATGACGAGGATTCAGAGGGAAAGGTTTGATAATCAGGAACTCTATGATAGTCTTAAAGACAGCTACTCACTTACTGTAGACAAGCTCGAAAGTGCAAAGCCCGATATGATTGTCATGCATCCTCTACCGAGGGTAAATGAAATCAGCGTAAAGGTTGACGACGATCCGAGGGCGTGCTATTTCAAACAGTGCTTGAACGGCAAGCTGATGAGGATGTCTTTGATAATAAAATTACTGGAAGATGCTATAATCAAAGAGAAAGAAGTAGTAGCTCATCACGGAGAAAACTATTTCGGCGGATCTTGCAAGAATTCAAAATGTATCACTCAAATCGAACAAGAACTTGAATCGCAATTCTATATTGACGATAACGGGATTAAGAGGTGTCGCTACTGTGATACCGAGATGACAAGAGAGGCATAATGATATCTTATTTACTGGGAATAGTAGCGGGTATAGCAACTCCCACACAGACAAGTGTGAACGGAAGGCTGAGAGAGAAAATCGGATCAGCTTATCTGACGAGCGTGGTTTCCTTTGCAGGTGCCATGTTAATAATGCTCGTTATCGTTGTTGCCGGTGGAGAGATCACTTCGGTACCCTTCCACAAGGCAGTCTCAGCACCTTTCTGGATTTGGGGAGGTGGTTTTTGCGGAGCTGCAATAGTAATGCTCAATATTATATGCTTGCCCAAACTCGGAAGTGCAAAGACCGTAATGTATCTTTCTTTCGGACAGATAATGACAAGTCTGCTGATTGATCATTTCGGATTTTTCAGGGTACCTATAATCGAAATAACATTGGTCAGGGTTATCGGAGCTTTTATAGTCCTCGTCGGCGTTATCATAATGTCGTATAACTGGACGGTTATAAAATCAAAAGACAAAGAAAATAATGCGGAACTCGACGTAGTTATTTCAGAAGAGGAAAATGGCAAAGCAAATCTTATATATGTAGCGGGAGCGATTATTTGCGGAGCATGCTGTGCATTACAGGTTGCAATAAACGGAACTCTCAGAACGCTGATCGATTCTGGAACTTCTACAACACTAATATCGATGACTGTAGGATTTGCCGTCATGTCGGTTCTTTCTGCGATCATTTTTATATTCAAAGGAAAATCAGGAGTATTCAATTCGCCGAGAGGAGATTTTAAATTCAGGCTCTGGATGTTAACTGGAGGCGTATTTGCAATTATCATCGTGCTAAGCAATTCTATAACAGCACCTGTCCTCGGCGCTGGAATGGTAACCGTAATGAACCTGATAGGGCAGATGAGTGGAGGACTTTTCTATGATGCTGTCGGTTTCTTGGGAATACAGAAAAGGCCGGTCAGGTTGTATAAAGTCGTAGGAATGTCCGTAATAGTTGGCGGAGCGGCGATAATTATGCTTTTATAATCTTCGTAGGAGGAAATATGTCTCTTGGAAAAATCAAAATTGCCAGTGTGCAGTTCAAAGTTCATGAGGATAAGTATGAGAATATCGAAAGCTTTGCGCAGATGTTCGGCGAAGATAGATTTGATGGAGCAGATATTATAAGCCTTCCCGAAATGTGGAATTGCCCATACAAGACTGAACTTTTCCCGGAATATGCAGAACCTGTATTCGGAGACACATGGCTCGCAATGTCGACCCTGGCAAGAAAGAGCAATAAATACATCGTCGGAGGGTCGAT
>CAYFWG010000056.1:1627-3379 GCA_964346775.1 uncultured Mogibacterium sp. | reverse complement strand
TCGCCTCGGAAAAAGGGGCTTAACCACGGATCGCTTTATTCTGGAGATCGACGATGAAGGAAAAGTTTATAACACCTGCTATGTTTTCGACCGACAGGGCAATCAAATTGGCAAGCACAGAAAAGTTCATCTCTTTGACATTTATGCTCACGGCAGGCAGGTCTTTAAGGAATCAGATACTCTCACAGGAGGAAGGGCCTTCGGAACATTCGAGACTGAATGGTGCAAAATGGCGGTAAATATCTGTTTTGACATTAGATTTCCGGAAAGCTCAAGGATACCTTCTCTCGAGGGTGCTGAGGTAATATTTAACCCTGCCGCATTTAACATGACGACGGGTCCTGCCCACTGGGAAATTGGCTTTAGACAAAGAGCTGTTGAAAACCAGATATTTATGGTAGGAACCGCTACCGCTAGGGCTTCTGGTAATTCTTATGTCTCGTACGGACATTCGATTATAACCGACCCGTGGGGAAGCATAGTAATGCAAATGGACGAAAAAGAAGGCATAAACATAACCGAGATCGATCTTAGTTACGTCGAAGAAATAAGGAAAAAACTTCCACTGATATCGGCAAGAAGAGACGATGTTTATAGAATCATGGTATAATTAAGTCGAGTTTAGGATAGGAGCTTCATAAATGACAACCACAAAAAAAGGTGACGCATATCGCGATCTTGCTCGTTCGGGCAAAAGGCCTGACGGCGAATTTGCCGAGGCTCTCCTCAAAATAATTGCAGTTGGAGTAGTCGGCGGTCTTGCAACGATTTTCGGAGCAAAGAAACTCGGTGAAGAAATGCATAATGCACAGGAAAAATCTGCAAAGAAAAAAGAAGAACAGAAAAAGGCAGACAAAGAAGCCGTGCAACAAGCTATAGAATATGAAGTGACAATTGAGCACGAATAGAATTACAGGAGAACAAAATGACAAATAACATATTTAACTTTTACTCGGCATTAGGTGAATCTGGATCTTTCCTTTCATTCGCAATCACGATTGCTTCAATAGCAGGACTGTGGAAGATGTTTGACAAGGCTGGAGAACCAGGCTGGGCAGCACTTGTGCCCATGTATAATGTGTACAAGCTATGCCAGATTTCTATAGGAAACGGTTGGCTGTGCTTGCTTGCACTTATCGGAATCATCCCTCTAGTAGGATGGATCGCTGCACTAGTATTGCTATATCTTCTCGCTGTCAATACTGCAAAAGCCTTCGGCAAAACCGGAGGATGGGCAGTTGGACTGTTTTTCTTAGCGCCGATATTCTACTGTCTTCTCGGATTTGGAGATGCAGATTATTATGGACCGCAAGGAATAGGCGACAATAGACCTGATGAAGCAAGAGAAGCACAGACGGTCGACTTCGAGGTTATCAAAAACGACGACCGAGACGACAACCACGTGGATTTCGACGTGAAGTAATAGAAGGCAGGAATCTTATATAATAGAGAAAAAATTATAGGACCAAAGTTTCTAAATTTGGATATGCGAAAGGGTGGACAGAATAATCGTCCACCCTTATTGTTTCTGAAAAAATATGTTGTACTTATCTAAAGTGTTAAAGTTAAAGTCTCGCAATTATTCCGAATGTTCGTCGACATATTTCTTAACTGCAAGATATGTGTCGTTAGAAATAACATGCTCGATTAAACATGCATCTTCTGTTGCTTGAGGTTTGCCTACACCGAGAAGAACCAGGAATTTTTCAAGAGCCTGATGTCTTTCGTATACTCTGGTAGCAATTTCAAGTC
>CAYFWG010000056.1:0-1617 GCA_964346775.1 uncultured Mogibacterium sp. | reverse complement strand
CGGAGGAGTAAGCATAATAGGGCCGTTGGCATCCATATAAATATAGCCACTTTCACGAAGTTTTTTTGCTGCAAAAGAAACGCTCGGTTTCGTAACCCCAAGACGCTCGGCAATATCAACAGAACGAATATAGCCTTTTTCATTTTGAAGTATAAGCATCATTTCCAGATAATCTTCAGATGATTGATTGATTTTCATAAAGAAGAGCCTCCCTTTGTGTATTCAGAAATACACTTCTGATATATAAAAGAATATCATTTAACGACTTGACATGCAATTAAAAAGGCGGTATATTATATATAAATTAATAATGATTATCATTATTAATTATAAACTATATTTTAGAAGCAAACGGATAGACGATGAAAAGCAAATTCAGTAAACAAAGAGAAGCAATAAGAGCGAAGCTTTACGGCAGGGAGGATCATCCCACTGCTGAGACTTTGTATTACGAACTCAAAGAGGAATTTCCCAATCTGAGTTTTGCAACAGTTTATCGCAATCTCAGTCAAATGGTCGAAAAAGGAGAAATTGCCAAGATTAATCTTAGCGGTCCATCCCGTTTTGACTACAATCCTGACCCACATTCCCACTTCTTTTGTACAGGCTGTGGATGTGTTATGGATATGCCCGATAATAACATCGAAGTTATAAGAAGGGCTCGAGAGAATTTTGACGGTAATATCGAAAGTTGCAGCTCGCAGTTTTACGGAATGTGTCCGGATTGCAAGACGAAAATGTCACAATAACAATAATTATTTTTGTAAGTAAAGGGAGGAAAAGTTATGGCTAAATGGGTATGCACAATTTGCGGTTATGTACATGAAGGAGATCAGGCACCTGAGTTTTGTCCACAGTGCAAGGCACCAGCAGAGAAGTTTAACAAGCAGGTAGAAGGCGAAATGGAATGGGCAGCAGAGCATCACGTAGGAGTTGCTAAGGGTGTAAGCGAAGAAATTCTTGAAGGCCTCAGAGCTAACTTCACAGGCGAGTGCACAGAGGTTGGTATGTATCTTGCAATGGCAAGAGTTGCTCACAGAGAAGGATATCCTGAAATCGGTCTCTACTGGGAAAAGGCTGCTTATGAAGAAGCAGACCACGCTTCAAGATTTGCTGAACTTCTCGGCGAAGTTGTTACAGACAGCACAAAGAAGAACCTCGAGATGAGAGTTGAAGCTGAGAACGGAGCTTGCGCAGGAAAAACTATGCTCGCTAAGATGGCTAAAGAGCAGGGTCTGGATGCAATTCACGATACAGTTCACGAGATGGCAAGAGACGAAGCTAGACACGGCAGAGGTTTCGAAGGCCTTCTGAAGAGATATTTCGGATAATATAACTAGATAGTATAAGAAGATAGCAATTACGAGACCGGATTCTGTAAACTCAGGATTCGGTCTTTTTCTGTTGTCACCTTGATATTTAACTGTTATCTCGGTTATTATTGATAGCGGAGGACAAAATATGAGTAACAGCAAAACAATCGATAAACCGAGAAAAGAAAAGATGACGTCCAAGGTCAAAGACATAGATCTGATTGGTGTACAGATAGACTTCGGAGCATCCCAGAAGGGCGTTGCTATGGGGCCTCTCGCTATAAGATATGCCGGGCTTTGTCCT
>CAYFWG010000055.1:0-8571 GCA_964346775.1 uncultured Mogibacterium sp. | reverse complement strand
CATTGTTATATATGACGATATAGACATTCCGCTAACGGCTATAAGGATAAGGAAGTCTGGAGGACCAGGGACTCACAACGGGATGAAATCTGTAGTTCAAGAGCTTGGAATCAGATCATTTCCAAGAATAAGAATAGGTGTCGGATCCGTATCGAAAGAAGAAGACCTGGTTAATAGGGTAATTGGAAAAGTTCCCAAAGAAGAACAACGTCTTCTCGAAACGACAGTAGAAAAAGCGGCGGAGGCAGTTATTGATATAATAAAGCTTGGAATTGATACAGCTATGAACAGGCACAACTACACACCATCGGAAACAGAAGAGAACAAAAACGAAGATGATAACTAATTACACAGGTATAAGTGGCAGCAGGATGGCATATCTTGCTGCCGTTGAACTTAATAGGGCCAAAAAAACTTTGATTCTGGTCTCGACAGGGAGAATCGCTAAGCTAGTCGAAGATGACATTAGATTCTTCGATTCTGATGCCCGAATAGTAACACTTCAGGAAGAAGAGAATCTTCAGGTTCTTTACGAAGCCAGAAATAGGGAGAGTCTTATCGAAAGAATAAAGGCGATAAGCAGTCTTATAGAAGAAAGTGAAGACAGAATCTGTGTTATAGCTCCCATCAGTGCTGCGATAAAGAGGACTCAGGATCCTGAAAAATTTAAATCAAGTATTATTAAGCTTTCCGTTGGAGATATTATCGAACCTTCCGATTTAAAAAAGAAACTAGTTGAGTCAGGATATGAAGCTTCTGACGTAACAGAATCTGCTGGCGAGTTTACTGCTAGGGGAGGAATGATAGATGTTTATTCTCCATCCTACCCTAATCCAGTAAGAATAGAGTTTTTCGACGATGAGATTGATTCTTTGAGAGTCTTTGATCCTGCAACTCAAAGATCAATTGAAAACATGGAAAATATTACAATCTCTCCTGCTGCAGAATTCATTCCTTCACATGAAGAAAGACTCGATGCACTTGATGTGCTCAAAAAAGAATATGATAGAAGAATCAAGAAAGCATTATCTGAGCATAATGATGACGGAGTTTCGGATGGCAGAGTAGACAGACTTAAAGAGTACAAGTCTAAAATGACTACGATGTTTGAACAAGGAAGCAACGTTCAGATATATGCCGACCTTATCGATTATTTTAAGATAGAAAAGTTTATGCTTTGGGACTATATCGACAACGGGACGGTAATTGTTGCAGATCCTGTCAATATAATCGAATCTCTCCACGAGGAAGTCAAAAAAGAAGATTTCTACAGGGTGTATAACTCATCAAATGTCGATGTAATTACTCCTTTTCCTGAGAATATCAAAGGCGTAGAAAGAATTGACAGAATAATAAATGTAAGAAGCAGACAGATAGCATCTTTCAACGGACATATTGATCTTTTCGCAAAAGAAATGGAAGGCCTTTCAAAGGCTGGATACAGAATTACAATAGCGGGAAGTAGCGAAGAAAGAAATGATAGAATTAAGGAATACCTTGAAATTGCAGAGGTATTTGGGGATATCAAATATGTAGAAGGAAGCCTATCGAGCGGATTCATCTTCGATGATGATAAAGTCTGCTTTGTTTCCGAGTCCGATATTTTTCCCAATTCCAGAAAGAAAGCAAGCTTCAAGAAAAAAAGAAAAAGAACATCTGATGCTATTAAGTTTTCCGATTTAAATAAGGGAGACTACGTTGTACATGAGGCTCATGGAGTAGGTAAGTTTGAGGGAATCAAGACCATGCTTGCCGACGGACAGACGAAGGACTATCTCGTAATCAGATATGCTGGTTCTGATGTCCTCTATATACCGACAGAACAGCTGGATATAATACAAAAGTACATAGGTAGCGGAGGAGAGGCACCTGCTCTTTCTAGATTGTCGGGAGGAAGCTGGAAGAGAGCAAGAGAACGCGCAAAGAAAGCAATCATGGAAATTGAAGAGGACCTTGTAAAGCTATATGCCGAAAGGGAAGCTGCAGGGGGATATGCTTTTGGAAAAGATACGGTGTGGCAAACCGAGTTTGAAAGCGATTTTCCTTACACAGAAACCGAAGATCAGCTCAGGACATCAGAAGAAATAAAGGAAGACATGCAAAAACCTATACCTATGGACAGGCTTCTTTGCGGAGATGTAGGTTATGGCAAAACGGAGGTCGCTTCGAGAGCAATATTTAAATGCATATCGGAGGGTAAACAGGCGGCCGTACTTGCACCGACCACTTTGCTCGTTAACCAGCATTACCATAACTTAAGAGAAAGATTTAACAACTTCCCCTTCGAAATAGCAGAATTATCGAGATTCAGGAGTACAAAAGAACAGGAAAAGACATTAGAAGGCCTTGCCGACGGTACGGTTGATTTTGTCATAGGAAGTTTAAGGATCTCGGTCTCTTGGTAATAGATGAAGAGCAACGCTTTGGAGTACAGCACAAAGAGAAGATCAAAAAGCTCAAAAAGAACATTGACGTACTTACTTTATCGGCTACACCTATACCGAGAACTCTCAATATGTCACTGACGGGGATAAAGGATATAAGTACTATTGAAGAACCGCCTGAAGACAGATATCCAGTACAAACTTTTGTAACACCTTACGATGAAGATGTACTTAAAAACGCTATCGAGAGAGAGCTCTCAAGAGGAGGGCAGGTTTTTGTCGTAAATAATCGAATAACTGGAATAAGACAGATTGCAGAGAAGATAGAAGAACTTGTACCTGAAGCCGAGACAGCAATTGGACACGGACAGATGAGCGAAACCTACCTTGAAAACACCATGAAGGATTTTATTGAGGGAAGCTATAATGTCCTTGTTGCTACAACTATTATCGAAAACGGTATCGATATTCCGAACGCAAATACCATGATTATTTTAAATGCAGACAGGCTTGGCCTATCTCAACTTTATCAATTAAGAGGAAGGGTAGGAAGATCGGATAGGATCGCTTATGCGTATTTGATGTATCAACCTCAGAAGGTCTTGACCGAAATTGCGAGAAAAAGACTAACCACGATAAGAGAGTTTACCGAATTCGGTGCAGGTTTCAAAATCGCGATGAGAGACTTAGAACTAAGAGGTGCAGGAAATATTCTCGGAGAAGCACAAAGCGGTCAAGTAGATGGCATCGGATATGAGCTCTATTGCAAAGAAATAGATAGGGCGATCAGGAAGCTCAAAGGCGAGATGGTTACAGATGAAAGAGCAGAAATCAGTATTGAAATTCCTTTTAGGGCTTCAATACCGGCGAGTTATATAGATACAGAAACTTTAAGACTTCAGGCATATAAGAAAATAGCTGAGATAAGATGCCCAGAAGACAGCGAGGATGTAACAGACGAACTTATAGATAGATACGGAGAACCTCCTGAAGATGTTATTTCATTAATCATGGTCGCAGAAATCAGAGCTCATGCTGAAGCTATAGGAATTAAGACAATTTCTCAGCATGGGTATCATACAGTATTCAAGTTCGGGGAAAGCAATAACATAAATGCATACGCTGTGGTAAATATGAATGAAATTTACGGAAGCAAGCTGAGCATCAGCCTGGGAAGACAGCCGCATTTCAACCTTCAAACCGGCAAAAAACCGAAACCAAAGGATGTTCTTGATTTTCTTAGAGCCTTGAGAGAGGCTTGCGAGACTTCACAATCAGAAATTAATAAAGTATAATTAATAGGTTGGAATCTAAAAACAAACAAGATAATAAAGAGTAAATCCAATTTTATAGCGAGGAAACTTACATGTTATTCAGCAATATAGGGCTTATCGACGAAGAATTTACCTATAACGAAGATATGTATGTCGGAACGGAAGATGACCGAATAACATATGTAGATGTTATAGAACCTACTGAGGCCGTTAAATATGGGGATGTTTACGATGGTAGAGGAAAGATTCTTATGCCGGCCTTTTATAATGCACATGGACATTCGCCTATGAGTCTGATGAGAGGTTATGGCGAAAACCTACCTCTTCAGCAGTGGCTAGAACAGAAGATTTTTCCTTTTGAAGATCATCTCTACTCAAAGGGGGTCTTTTGGTCGACACTCCTTTCGATGGCAGAATCGATTAGATTTGGCATCGTTTCAACATCCGATATGTACTATTTTATCGATGATATGGTCAAAGCGATCAGCGCAGCTTCTGTGAAATCGAACATATCAAGGTCGGTTATAAATCCTATGGGAGTTCCTATATCAGATTGTATCGGCTTCTCGGAAATGAAAGAAGCCATAAAAATGTATAATGGCTTTGATAACGGCAGAATCATTGTAGAAGCATCTGCACATGCTGAATACACTAACGATCAACCTACTATAAGTGCAATCGCAGAAGTCGCTAAGGAGCTAGAGACAGGCGTTCATGTTCATGTTTCTGAGACAAAAAAAGAAACCGATGAATGTCTTCTCAGACACAAAAGAACACCGATAGAGTTTTTAGAATATTGTGGTCTTCTCGATAGCCCGACGAATGCGGCACATTGTATATGGCTTACAGATAACGATAGAGATATTATGAAGGCAAAGGGAGTCAGCGTTTCGAGTAACCCAGTGAGCAACATGAAACTTGCAAGCGGAATATGCGATGTACCGAAATTGTATGAAAAAGGTATCAATGTCGCTATCGGAACAGACAGCACTGCAAGCAATAACAGCCTAAATATGTTCGAAGAATTGAAACTTTTTGCTTTGTCAGGAAAGATAAAATCAAACAATCCTGCACTGATGACACCTTCGCAGGTTCTAAGAAGTGCCACAAGATCTGGGGCACTTGCGCAAGGTAGAGAAGATTGCGGACTTATAAAGAAAGGCTTTAAAGCCGACCTAATAGTTGTAGATGCAAGCGTGCCGAATATGAGACCTGTTCACAATATGCTCAATAATTTAGTGTATTCTGCAGATGGCAAAGATGTGTGTCTGACGATGTGCGATGGAAAAGTTCTATATAAGGATGGAGAATATACATTGCTTGATATCGAAAAGATAATATTCGAGACAGAAAAAGCAAAAAACAAAATCCTAGATATGATGTAATATATAATCAGCTAATATCTTACAGTTTATATAAAGCAGTTAATATCAAAGTCGTTTGAGAAAGGAAGCTTACTACTTGAATCATATAGAAGAAAATAAAGAACGAGAAAAACATAAGGCAGGATTTACGCTGATGAAAGGCGTTACCATCCTAGCAATAGGTGGAATTGTCAGCAAAATATTCGGAGCGGTTTTCAGGATACCCCTCACCAACATGATAGGTGCTGAAGGCCAATCGTTTTATGGTGCAGCTTACCCTGTATATCAATTTTTCTTTGTAATAGCGACAGCGGGCTTTCCTGTTGCGATTTCCAGAATGGTCTCTGCAAGAATTGCAAAAGGGGACTATATTAATGCACACAAATCGTATAGGATAGCAACGCTTTCTACATTTATAATAAGCTTCATATCTTTTGTCTTATGTTTTGCAGGCGCAGATATGATAGCTACTGTTATGGGAAATCCTGAAGCTGCATTATCTATAAGAGCAGTTTCAATTGCATTACTCTTCACTCCTATAGTCGCATCCCTTAGAGGGTACTTCCAGGGACAACAGATTATGGCTCCTACGGCTATAAGTGAGGTCGGCGAGCAAATGATAAGAGTAATTGTAGGTCTGCTTCTGGCCTATCTATATTTGAATGCCAGCCTCAGCAAAGCGGCTGCAGGTGCAACATTTGGCGCTTCTGCAGGCATGATTGCGGCAATGGTTATACTTATATTTATATATTATAGGCACAGGGGCGAAAGAGAAGAGAATCTTAAGAAGTCGGTTGTCGTACATGAATCCGGCAAAATGCACTTTAAAGAGCTTATCAGCATTGTTATTCCTATTACTATAGGTTCCTCAATTCTTCCTCTCATGATGATAATTGACTCGATGATAATAATGAGAAGGTTACAAGCTACAGGTTGGACTCTTGCCGAATCAAAGGTCTTATATGGATTGATAAGCGGATACTGCGACTCTCTGGTAAATATGCCAGTTGTATTCATAGATGCGATTACAATCAGCCTTATACCGGCCGTAACAACAGCATTTGTTCTTAAGAACAAACACGACCTGGAGAAAAACATCAAAACAGGCCTAAAGACTATGATGCTAATTTCGTACCCTTGTGCTATAGGTTTGATTGTTTTGGGTAGGCCTATCTTATATATGCTATATCCTAACAAGCTGGATGAAGCTGAGATGGCTGTTACAACTCTTCAAATCTTAGCTGTCAGCATTATTACACTCTCAATTATGAGGACATTATCGAGCTGTCTTCAAGGAGTTGGCAAAATGGCTCTGCCAGTTATCAACCTCGGAATAGGTGCAGTAGTGAAAATAGTTATTACCTATATCCTAGTCGGTATACCTGCACTGAACATAAACGGTGCAGCTATTGGATCCACAATAGCGTATTTAGTAGCAGGATTATTGAACTACAGAGGACTTAAGAAGTATGCGGATGTACATCTCGATTTAAAGAGCATTTTCCTCAAACCTTTTGCTGCGGCTGGTTTGATGGGAGCTTCCGCATGGGTCGTATATAAAGTGATCTTTAAATTGGTATCAAGCAATCTCATTTCGGCTTTCGTAGCAATAATGATGGCAGTTGCTGTATACTTTGTGCTTATTTTCAAAACTCATGCTGTAACGAGGGACGAAATTGAAGTAATACCAAAAGGTGAAATGATTTTCAAGCTGGCTGAAAAGCTCAAGATAATATAAAAATAGTAAATATTTAAAAGAATGACAGGGTTTTATATAAAAGCATTACATATTCTTAAGGTGTTTTTTATAGAACATTGAAAACTCAACAATTTGAGCATTTTCTATTTGACATATAGAAAACAAATTGTTTATAATTCATAAAGATGTTTGTGTACAAATTAAGGAGGTTGATTATAATGAATAAAGCTGAATTGGTTAGCAATGTTGCGGATAAGACTGGCTTCAAGAAAAAAGATGCAGAGGCTGCATTGGATGCAGTTCTTGAGACTATACAGGGTGCGCTGGTAAAGGGTGATAGCGTAAGACTGATTGGATTTGGTACTTTTGAAACAAGAAGCAGAAAGGCTAGAACAGGAAGAAATCCTCAGAAGCCTGATACTACCATTTCCATTCCTGCATCAAAGGCTCCTGTTTTCAAAGCAGGAAAGTCACTTAAGGACGCAGTTAACAAGTAATTATGGATGCAAATAAATGCGGATGGCCTAGTGCTGTCCGCTTTTTATTTTTGTCTGAACATATTTAGAAGGTGAGGTCGAGAATGAGACTGGACAAATTTCTGAAAAATTCCAGAATAATTAAAAGAAGAACTGTCGCAAAGGAAGCCTGCGAACAGGGAAGAGTCGAAGTAAACGAAAAAGTCGCCAAGCCCGGACTTGAAGTCAAGGAAGGCGACCATATAAGAATAACTTTCGGTAGTAATATCTTAAATGTTAAAGTCAAATTGCTGGCCGAAAACATCAGAAAAGAAGATGCTCAGGATATGTATGAAATCTTATAACTCATTTCTACGTATGGCTTTTACGACAGTACGATCTACTATTACAATCAGTAATGCCATTATTGGTATTGCAAGCAATTCCTTAACGGCTCTTGAAACAATGAGAACGCTGAACCCTTTTCCTATAATGAAAGTCAACCAATAAGTGTTGAGTAATAGATTTATGCCAATGCAGACAAGCGCACTCGCGATAAGAGCCCTTACGAAAGTAATCTCGCGTTTATACAAAACTAGACCTAGCAGGACTCCCGTGAGAAACGAGGAAATCGTGAATCCGAAGAAGAAAGGACCAGTCGGAAAAAGGAATGCTCCGATTAGATCTCCTATTGCATAAGCTACCCCTGCCCAAAGAGGTCCGTATAAAACCGCCAAAATTGCAATGGGCAAAAAACCAAATCCAATTCTTAGGAACGATATGTTGATGGATAGCAACTTAGAAAGCACTATTTGTAGTGCTATCATAATGCCCATAATCACGATCATTTCTGTAGTTATTTTCTTTTTTTTCATAATAAAACCTCCCAAAACAAGTAATTGCAAGATGTTCAGAGTTGTAAAGCACCGCATCATACCTGACTTAAGAGGTCATTCATGTCATATAATTATGTGCAGTAGCGGATGCAATATCAAGTCGCAACTTTTTTAAGCTTTCGTTCCCCAGCAACATCCCATCTGAAGGACACTTAACGCCTGATATTTACTCTACATTGAGGATTTTACCATATCAAAAAAACATATGCAACGCTGATAGGCGTTGGCGATTTTTGGCGGTTTTTGGCTGTTTATTTTTCTTTATATATATGGCACCGATATGAGACTATTAATACACGATAGCTATCAAGGGATGTATCTATATATAAGTAAGGAGAAAGATAAAATGAGTAACAAGATAAATGAGATATATAATGGAAAGGATAAAGCTGAGTTTATTTCTATTGTAAATGCAAGTAAATGTGCAAAGATCAAAATAGAAGATATTGAAATCATAGAACAAGATGGTAGGAAGGTTCATATCGTAACGGGAGATAAG
>CAYFWG010000054.1:292-8650 GCA_964346775.1 uncultured Mogibacterium sp. | reverse complement strand
TGTAAAAATTAAGGATTCAGTAGTTAAAAATTCTGAAGAATGGTATGCTATCGAAGTTTCAGGCAAAAAGTATTATTCTATAGCAGAATATATCAATATCAATCTTGCTTCGGCACCATCCAAAGCGGCTCCTAAGGTAACTAAGGAAACGAAGACAACTTCGGTTACAGCTAAGCCTAACACTCTAACAGGAAGCGGATCTGTCCTCGAGGGAAGATGGGTTCCGAAAGCAGGATCGACATGGTTTAATGCAAAGAGCCAAACGGTTGGCTACTATCTTGATCCTAGAAACTTCCTTAATGAAGACAGGATATATATGTTTGAAAACCTGTCTTATCAGAAGGAATATCAAACGACAGCTGCAGTTTCCAAGGTTCTGACAGGAAGCAAGCTACCTACTTACGGATTCTCTTCAAGAATATTCGTAGATGCTGGAGCTACATATGATATAAGCCCTGTATTCCTTGCCGCAAGAGCAAGACAGGAAACAGGTGGCGGAAGCATAGCTATTAGTGGATATAGATATGGTGGCAGAAAAGTTTATAATCCTTTCAATATAGGTGCAACAAGCAGTTCTAATCCTGTTATGAACGGTATCAGGTATGCATCTAACCGTGGATGGACTACTCAAAAGAAGGCTGTAAATGGAGGAGCTTCATTCCTTGCAAGCGGATATATAAATGCGGGACAGAATTCCATTTACTTCCAGAAGTTTAATGTCGCAAACGGACTTTCGAGATTGGCTACCCATCAGTATATGACAAATATACAGGCACCATATCACGAGGCTGCTACAACAAAGAGTTCGTACAAATCATTCGGCATAACAGAAGAAGCACTTACATTCATCATACCTGTATTCAACGGAATGCCTTCATCTACGAAGCTTCCTTAATAACAACAAAAGAAAAAGATTTTTGTAAAACGGCGTCACACAAAATGTGGCGTCGTTTCGTCTAATTTATTATTTTTCTAATGCTGATTAGACTTTGTATATTGCTAACTAATGTGATAAAATATTTAAAGAAATGAGGGGCAAATTCCCCTTAAAATATATGAAATACGAAAGGATATTATAAATGGATAAGAAGTTAAGTGTAGAGATTTCAGCAAGACACGTACATCTTCCTGAAGATGTATATAAAGTTCTTTTCGGTGAAGATGCAGAAATGACAGCTGTAAAGCACCTTACAGCAGGTGGAGCTTTTGTAGACGCTAAGAGAGTTACTCTTGTCGGCGCTAAGGGTGAGATGAAGAATGTTGCAATTCTTGGACCTTACAGACCTTTACAGGTTGAGCTCGCAAAGACAGATGCCCGCAAACTCGGAGTTGATGCTCCTATAAGAATTTCGGGAGATGTTAAAGGCAGTGCACCTATTAAGATTATCGGCGAAGTTGGAGAATATGAAGCACCAGAAGGCGCTATCGTTGCTAAGAGACATATTCACATCGGAGTAGATGATTGTGAAAAATGGGGACTCACTAAGGACGACGTAGTTAAAGTTAGAATTGAGACTCCAGATCGTACTGCAATTTATGACGACGTTATGATTAGACCAAATCCAAGTCCTTCTCCAATTATTATGCATATCGACACAGATGAAGGTAATGCAGCAGGAATGAATGGACTACAGGAAGGCGTTATTTTCGAATAACCTTATCTTAGAACTAACAAAAATACCGCATCTTTATTAAATGAGATGCGGTGTTTTATTTGTAATAATCATAACGAGTTAATGTCCGCAATACTTGAATTAGAATAATCTTTTGCCTTTTCACCTTGATAAGTATTTCTTTTCTTTAGCTCGTAATTGATTTTATTGAGGATGGTTCTTTTTTTATAGCTCCAATCTGGAGATACAAGGATCTTTCGCGGAACATCACCAGTCAGTCTATGTATGGTAATTTCTGGAGGAATAATTTGGAGACATCTTATTACGAGGTCTACATAATCATCGATGTTGCCAAATGAAACATAATCTGGGAGCATAGCATGAAGAGTTGAGCCTGCTACAACATTTAGAAGATGCAATTTAAGACCGAAAATCGGCTTTTGGACAACGTATTTTAAAGATTCGAGCATTTCCTCGTCAGACTCTCCCGGAAGGCCTAAAATCAAATGTGTGACTACCCGGATATTTCTCTTTAGCAGATCATCTACCGCTTTGTCGTATGTTTCTATATGATAGCCTATATTCATCATATCGGCAGTATTCGGATGAATTGTTTGTAGACCAAGTTCGACCCAGAGGAAATGATTTTGATTGATTTCGTCGAGAAGTTCAAGAACATCCTCATCAAGACAATCGGGACGAGTAGCTATTACTATTCCGCTGATTCTTTCATCGTTCAAAGCTTCCATATATTTTCTGCGAAGAATTTCTACAGGAGCATATGTGTTTGTATGAGATTGAAAGTAGGCGAGATATTTAACATCTTTCCATTTTTCTGAGAGCAAATCTATTTGTTCGGAAATAGTAGATGCCAATTCGCCTGAGCCTTCGGAGGAGCAGAATGCGCATCCGCCAATTCCGAGACTTCCGTCTCTATTGGGACACGTAAAACCTGCATCTATGCTTAATTTGACGGTTTTACAACCGAAATACGATTTAAGATAGTCGCTTATTGAGTTATACCTTTCCCCACCTTGCATATTCTAAGAAACCTCCGCTTATGCTATAATTGAATAGTTAATGAAATGAAAGGCATTAGAGATGAAAAAAACTTTAGAAACGAATTGTATCGAATACTTTAGAAGTAAATCGGATTTTTCAGAACAGGTTATAAACCCTGCAATCAATCAAAGGAAACCGACACTTCTTCTCCATGCCTGTTGCGGACCATGCGCTACATCTTGCATTGAAAGGCTCGCTAACGATTATAATATCACCGTATACTATTATAATCCAAACATCACAGACAGGGAAGAATATCGTTTAAGAAGAGAATCTCTTCTACAGTTTATTAACGAATTCAACAAACTAAACAAGAACGTTTTCCAAATCAACTATTTGGAAGGTCCATACGAACCAGAGAGATTCATTTACAAAACAAAAGACAGGAAAAACGACCCAGAAGGTGGAGAAAGATGCAACACGTGTTTCCTGCTTCGAATGGATTCGACAGCCGAAAAAGCCTCGGAAATAGGAGCTGATTACTTCACGACAACTTTGTCCGTAAGCCCTCATAAGAACTACGAGATAATCAAAACAATAGGTGTAGAGCTTGAGAAAACCTATAACGTTAAATTCCTGGATATAGATTTCAAGAAGAAAAACGGTTTCGGAAGAAGCGTGGAGATTTCAAAGGAATATGGACTATATAGACAGAACTTTTGTGGATGTGAGTATACGAGAAATGCTTTCGCTCTAAAGAACAAATCAAACAAATAATCAATTAAAAGAATATAAAAAAACGAATTAAAATAAATTAATCAAGGGGAAAAAAATGAGCAAACTGATAATACCTAAGGATTACACTCCTATTCTTGATCCGACAGAAACACAAAGGGCAATTAAAAGGATAAAAGACCATTTCCAGAGAGAACTGGCACGAACTCTCAATCTAGGCAGAGTGAGCGCACCTCTTTTTGTTTTTCCTGAAACAGGTTTGAACGATAACCTTAATGGATATGAGAGAAGGGTAGAATTCACGATTAAAGATATAGATGAAAGAAAGGTCGAAGTCGTTCAGTCTCTTGCAAAATGGAAGAGAATGGCTCTAGGCAGATACGATATCAAACCTGGGGTTGGCCTGTATACCGACATGAATGCTATAAGAAGGGATGAGGAACTTGATAATATCCATTCGATTTATGTCGACCAATGGGACTGGGAAAAGGTTATTACAGAAGAACAGAGAAACGAGAAATATCTTGAGCATGTTGTAAGGATAATTTACAGATGTTTACTGGATCTCGAACAATATGTTAATGACCATTATCCAGAAATAGGAGAACTCCTACCTGAAAACATCAAATTTATTGATTCGCAAGACTTGGAGGACATGTATCCGAACAAGGATTCCAAGGAAAGAGAGAAGCTTGCTGCAGAAGAGTATGGAGCTATTTTTATCAAAAGAATAGGTGGCAAACTAAGTTCGGGTGAGCCACATGACGGCAGGGCGCCAGATTATGACGATTGGGAGCTGAACGGAGACATCATCGTTTGGAATCCAGTTCTTGAAGACCAACTTGAAATTAGTTCTATGGGAATTAGAGTAGACTCTAACACTATGCTTAAACAGCTTGAGATTGCAGACAAAATGGACAGAAAAGAATTAGAGTTCCACAAGAGCGTTATTAAAGGCGATTTGCCTCTTACAATAGGTGGAGGTATAGGCCAAAGCAGGCTGTGTATGTTTTTCCTTAAAAAGGCTCATATTGGAGAGGTTCAAGTTGCTGTATGGCCTGAAGATATGTATAAGACAGCTGCAGAGAACAATATTTTCCTGTTGTAATAAGAAGTAAGCTAACATTTCAATCTTATAGACAGGTTTTAGGAAGGTAAATTATACAAAATGCAATACATCGATGTAGTAGTTGATAATAAAAGCGTAAATACAGATAATTTTTTTACTTTTCTTGCACCTGATGAGATAGGAGTAGGAGCTAAACTTACAGTTCCTTTTTCAAAGAGAAAAAAACCAGTAGATGCATACTGTGTTGCAGTAAATGTTGAACCGAAATTCGACAAGAATAAAATCAAAGAAATATTAACTTACGATCCAGAACGCTCCTTAAACCCTGAAATGATAGAGACATCTATTTGGATGAGAAAAAGATACGGAACTAAGTATATAGATGCTATCAAGATGTTTACTGTTGGGGGAAAGAAGATTCCAAAATCCAAGACATTTCCTCAAGAAACTCTGGATTCAGATAAGCCCATCCTCACAAATGAACAAAAATCAGCAACTCAAAAAATCTTAAAACCGATTAAAGAGAAAAAGAACAAGTCTTTCTTAATAAAGGGTGTTACAAATAGCGGTAAGACTGAAGTTTATATGAGAGCCGTAGAGGAAGCTCTATCAATGGGGCGAACAGCGATAGTCCTTCTTCCAGAGATTGCATTATCGTCTCAAATTGAGAAAAGATTTGTCGAAAGATTTGGCAAAAAAACAGTTGCTACACTACACAGCAAATTAACTACATCAAAAAAACTCGGGGAATGGATAAGGATCAAAAATGGAGAAGCGAGGATTGTAGTAGGTGCAAGAACATCGGTTTTCGCACCTCTTGACAATATCGGTGTTATCGTTATTGACGAGGAACATGAAGGAACTTATAAGTCCGATCACAATCCAAAATTCGAAACCGTTGATGTTGCATATAAAAGAGCTCTTCTGCACGACGCAGTCATGATAATAGGAAGTGCTACACCAGATGTAGTTTCATACTACAGAGCTAAAACTCATATTTACGACCTAATCGAGATGAATGATAGAGTCGGCGACAGTGTGATGCCCGATATAGAAATAGTAGATATGAGAAAGGAAATAAGAAACGGTAATCTCTCACTAGTATCTATCAGATTAGCCGAAGAAATAGACAAAACACTTAAGAAGAATGAACAAATTATACTATTTCTAAACAGAAGGGGTTTTTCGACCCAAATTCTATGTCCAGATTGCGGATACAGGATGATGTGTGAAGACTGCAATATCGGTCTGACATATCACAAGTCAAAGAATGCGGCGATATGCCATTATTGCGGAAAGAAATATCCTCTTCCCGATAAATGTCCTGATTGCGGAAGTAAATTTATTAAATACTCAGGAGCAGGAACTGAGAGAATCGAAGAGGACGTTCAGAATCTATGGAAGGGAGCAACGGTATCCCGGTTTGATGCAGATACAGCTACTTCTAACGATGAAATTGAGAAGATAATTAGTGATTTCAAAGAGGGAAAGACCGACATCCTGATAGGTACTCAAATATTGGCAAAGGGACTGGATTTCAAAAATGTTGGCCTTGTCGGTATTATTAACGCAGATACAGGACTCAGTATACCCGACTATAGATCTCAAGAGAGAACTTTCCAGCTTATTACTCAGGTTGCGGGTAGAGCTGGTCGAGCCGGAGGAAAAAGCCTCGTTGTTATACAGACATTTGACCCTGATAGTGATGTTATAAAGTATGCATCAGAGAGAGACTATGAGTCCTTCTACGAATCAGAACTCCTTCACAGAAGCATTATGAATTATCCACCTTTTACAGATATAATATCTGTAAGTTGCGTATCTGAAACCGTCGAAACATCAATGAATTATGCGAATTTGTTCAGAGACATTCTCCTTAAGATGAATAATGCTCCAGAAGGGGCGGTAATTCTTAGAGCAAGGGAAGAAGAAGTTAAGACAGACGGTAAGAAGCGCGTCACTTTTATAATTAAAGCTCCTGCAGGAAGCAGGATGGGATATGTAGATTCATATATGAAATTCCGAGATCATCTGAATACAATTAACAAAAAATGTTATATAGAAATAGATATTAATCCATATGGGATAATATAGGAGAAAGAATGGCATTAAGACAAATTAACGAAAGAGGAGAGGAAATCCTCTCAAAAAAATGCAAACCGGTCAAAGAGATAACACCTAGAATTGTTCAGCTTTGTAACGACATGGTCGAAACCATGAAGGAAGCTGATGGTGTCGGTTTGGCCGCACCACAGGTAGGTGTAATGAAGAGGATCTTTGTTGCAATGCCACATGCTGCAGCAGAAGATGATGAAACAAGAGATAAGGTTTATCATATGATAAATCCAGAAATAATAAGCACGGAAGGTGAACAGGCTTCAAGCGAGGGATGTCTTTCTGTACCGGGATATATAGGACTAGTAGATAGGCCTATGAAGGTCAGGATAAAGGCAATGGATCTCGACGGCAAATACAATGAATATGAATTCGAAGGATTTGAAGCAACCGTTATGTGCCACGAAAACGATCATCTTAACGGGGTTCTGTATTGTGATATTGCAAAAGACTTTATGACGATAGAAGAGTATAACGAAAAACTCGAAGCCTTCAAGAAAGAAAACGAAGAGCAAGAACAGAGTGTAAATAAGAACGATATTCCAGAAGATTTACGAGAAAAGAATGGACTATAAGTAATGAAAATAGTTTTTATGGGTACTCCAAAATTAGCAGCTACAAGTCTTAGCAAACTTATCGAAGATGGGTACGATATATCTCTAGTAATAACCCAGCCGGACAAAAAGGGAAATAGGAACAAAATTATTCCCTCGCCAGTCAAAACGATGGCTATTGAAAACGGACTCGATATAGAGCAGCCGATAAGCATTAAAAAAGATGAAGCGCTTATTAATAAACTTAAAAATATCGGCCCAGACATGATTGTAGTCGCTGCCTTCGGACAGATATTACCACAGTCTGTTTTAGACATTCCGCCTATGGGGTGTATAAATGTACATGGCTCACTGCTTCCCGAATTGAGAGGGGCTTCGCCTATGCAAACCGCAATTTTGGAAGGAATGAATCAAACAGGCGTTACGATCATGAAGATGGATAAAGGTATGGATACAGGCGATATGATCAGCAAGGTCGTATGCGATATCAAGGGAAAGGATATTGTAGAGGTGTCATCTCTACTCGCAGCAAACGGAGCTGAACTTCTTTCTTTGACGATTCCGACTATAATGAACGGAACAGCAATATATGAAAAGCAGGATGACTCTAAGGCGACTTATGCTAAAATGATTAGCAAGAAAGATGGGAGGACCGATTTTTCTGAATCTGCAGATTTAGTAGATAGAAAAATTAGGGCATACCTCGAATGGCCGACCTGTTACAGCTATATTGGTGGTAAACAGATTAAATTCTATAAGTCGAAGGTTTTGGATAGTGAAAGAAACGGAGAACCGGGAACCGTTAGTGATATCGAGAAGAATTCTTATTCAATCAACTGCGGAAGAGGTAAAATTCAAATTATAGAACAACAGCTTGAGGGAAAGAAAAGAATGAGTGCTGGAGATTTTATGAGAGGATACAAACTGTCCGTTGGAGACAGATTTGATTTAAAGGAGGAATAAAAATGTACGGAGGATACTACTATTATGATTTTACCTGGATAATTCTTTTACCTGCGATAATATTCGCATTCTATGCACAGGCAAAGGTAAAAAGAGCATACAAAGTCTACTCTGAAGTAAGAAATAGTACAGGAATAACAGGTGCAGATGCTGCCAGAAGAATGATGGATGCAAACGGATTGTCAGGACTTGATATTAATATTTTGGATGATGGTAATTCTTTGAATAATTACTATGACCCGAAGAATAAGAACCTCAATCTTTCACGAGAGGTGTATGGATCGAATTCTGTCTCTTCTGTTGCAAT
>CAYFWG010000054.1:0-282 GCA_964346775.1 uncultured Mogibacterium sp. | reverse complement strand
AATAGCCTGTCATGAGGTTGCACACGCTATACAGGACGAAAGAAAATATGCACCTTTAGTTTTTAGAAACGGAATAGTTCCTCTGGTAAACCTGACTCAGATGTTCTCATGGCCGCTCATAATAATCGGTCTTCTGCTGTCATCGGCATCACCTTACGGAAGTATGCTATTCCTTATCGGAGTTGCTTGCTTTATCTTCGTAATTCTATTTCACCTTGTAACCTTGCCTGTAGAGATTAATGCATCTAATATGGCACTTGAGCAGATGAGAGTACTCAATAT
>CAYFWG010000053.1:0-8737 GCA_964346775.1 uncultured Mogibacterium sp. | reverse complement strand
ATTGACACAATAGAGCAGTACAGATACAATATATAGTGTTCCGAGGAACACTATTTTGTTTGCTCCTCGATTACACAGATGAAAGCAATACTATATATAGAACAAGAGAACACAGAAAGAAGATCATAAATGAATACTATTATTAAGAGAGATGGAACAGAAGTAGCATTCGACGAGTCTAAGATACTGAATGCGATATATGCCGCAAACAAGGCAGTTGAAGGCGAACCGATGACAAGCATCGATTTCACTTACCTCACAAAAAAGGTAGTAGAGCGCCTTGACGGAGAGACTTGCACCGTAGAACAGGTACAGGATATCGTAGAGAGTATACTTATAAAGTATGATTACGAGAAAACAGCCAAGGCATATATCTTGTATCGTGCAGAGCACGCTAAGATCAGAGAAGCAGAGTCTGACCTGATGAACATATACAACGAGCTGACTTACTCATATTCCAAGGATGCCGATATCAAGAGAGAGAATGCGAACATCGATGGAGATACTTCGATGGGAACTATGCTCAAGTACGGATCCGAAGGAGCTAAGTATTTCGTAGACAATTATGTTCTTCCGAAAGATATTGCGAAAGCTCATATCAACGGCGATATCCATATCCACGACAAAGATTTCTATATGTTAACGTAAACATGTTGTCAGATTGACCTTATCAAACTGTTCAAAAACGGATTCTGCACAGGTCACGGATACCTAAGAGAGCCAAGATCAATTATGAGCTACGCATCACTCGCATGTATAGCCATTCAGGCTAACCAGAATGAGATGCACGGAGGTCAGTCGGTTCCTAACTTCGACTACTCGATGTCTCCAGGAGTTGCAAGAACTTATATCAAAGAGTACTTCTCAGCACTTACAGAGATCATCGCAGCAAAGACAGAGATGTCTTACGTAGAGGCAAAAGAGCTTACAGACAGCATCAAATCTGAGGCAACAAGCCCTACACTAAGCACAGCCGAGACTTATGGAGAAGAACTTGGAAAATGGTATGATTCTTCCCAAAAGGATAAGCACGGAGTTTCCAGAGATACTCTTGTAAAGTGCAATGTACAGGCTATAGAGGCTGCATGGGCGAGAACGGATAAGACAACATATCAAGCTATGGAAGCCTTTATCCACAATCTGAACACCATGAACTCAAGAGCAGGAGCCCAGGTTCCTTTCAGTTCGGTAAACTACGGAACAGATACAACTCCTGAAGGAAGGATGGTAATAAGAAACCTCCTTCTCGCAACCGAAGCAGGCCTTGGAAACGGAGAGACACCGATCTTCCCAGTACAGATCTTCAAGGTCAAAGAAGGCGTTAACTACAACGAGGGAGATCCTAACTACGATTTGTTCAAACTCTCGATCAGATGTAGCGCAAAGAGACTTTTCCCTAACTTCAGCTTCCTCGATGCACCTTTCAACAAGACTTTCTACAAAGAAGGCGACTACAACACAGAAGTTGCATACATGGGATGCCGTACAAGGGTAATGGCAAATGTACACGATCCTTCAAAGGCTATAACTTGCGGAAGAGGAAACCTGTCGTTTACATCGATTAACCTTCCAAGACTCGGAATAGAGGCAAATAGGGACATTGATGTTTTCTATAAGAAGCTAGACAATGTTATGGAACTCGTATCCAGACAGCTGCTCCACAGATTCAAGATACAGTGTAGCAAGAGAGGTCGTAATTATCCGTTCCTTATGGGACAGGGAATATGGATCGACTCCGACGACATAGGTCCGGACGACAGCTTGGCAGAAATCCTCAAGAACGGAACGCTTTCCATCGGATTCATCGGACTTGCAGAAACACTCAAGGCTTTGGTCGGAAAGCACCACGGAGAAGACGAGCAGGCTAGAAAGCTCGGACTTGAAATCGCTCAGCACATGAGAGACTTCTGTGATAGAAAATGTGCAGAAACAGGACTGAACTTCACACTTCTCGCAACACCTGCAGAAGGTCTTTCAGGAAGATTCGTCAAGATAGACGCTGAGAAGTATGGGAAGATTAAGGGCGTTACAGACAAGGATTACTACACAAATTCATTCCACGTTCCAGTTGTCTTCCCGATAGGAGCATTTGACAAACTCAAAATCGAGGCTCCATATCATAACCTGACGAATGCAGGACACATAAGCTATGTAGAGCTCGACGGTGATACAGCAAAGAACCCTGAGGCTTTCGAAGAAGTTATCAGAGTTATGAAGGAAAGCGGTATCGGTTACGGTTCTGTCAATCACCCTGTAGATAGAGACCCAGTATGCGGTTTCACAGGAATAATTGATGATGTATGTCCACGCTGTGGCAGACACGAAGGAGAGCCAGTTACAATCGACAGACTCAACGAGCTGAGAATGAAATATCCTAGCGTACCAGTACCATGCGATTGCAATCACTAATAACAAATAATCACATAAATAACTAAGATAAGACTTTCAATTAAGAAGCAAAAATAATATAATACACATCGAAAGACGGAGGTAAGAAAAATGAGTAACGGAGTTAAAAACATAAACGGAGAAGTAGGCAAAGGCGTTGAATTCGAAAGAATCAGAAGAATTACGGGATATCTCGTAGGAACACTCGACAGATTCAACAACGGCAAGAGATCCGAAGTAGAAGACAGAGTAAAGCACAGCCTCAAGAGAGGATAATTAACTAACCAAGTTAATCAAAAGACTTTATTTTACAAGCTATAAGACGGTTATGATAACGACATCGTAGCCGTCTTTTGTTTTGCGGGACTGAGAAATAATAGTAAGTGAATCACATTAGTTTTTGTAGTACAATTAAACGATAAAGATATTTATAGGAGACAAGATATTTAAATAGATTACGATAGAGAAAAAATTATAAGAATGAGCGGAGTTGAGCCTGAGTCAATCGTTGACGGGCCGGGATTCAGATATGTGACTTTTGTTCAGGGTTGCAAGCATGCATGCCCTGGTTGCCACAACCCGCAGACACACGATTTCAAGGGTGGATACGATATTACTGTAGGTGAAGTGTTTGATGACATCAAAGAAAACCCGCATTTGAAGGGATTAACCTTGTCCGGAGGAGAGCCTTTTGAGCAGGCGGAAGCCCTGCTAGAACTTGCAAAAGCTGTAAAAGCCGAGGGAATGGATCTGATGTCGTATTCAGGATACACATATGAAGAGCTTAGAAATAGGAAAGATAAATCTACAGATGAATTGCTGGATCTTCTCGATATTCTCGTCGATGGAAGGTTCGTAGAGGGATTAAAGAATCTCGAACTTGCATACAGAGGCTCGGAAAACCAGAGAGTTATAGATATGAACAGAACCAGAGCAGAGGGAGAGATCGTGCTGTATAAGTCGGATTTTGGAGTGGAGTTATAAAAATGAAAATTGAGCTTATTGCAACAGCAACCTTCGGACTGGAAGCAGTCGTAAGAAGGGAAATAGAGAACCTCGGATACAAAATAATCAAAACAGAAGATGGAAGAGTCACCTTCCAAGGCGACGAAAACGCCATCGCTCGCACAAATCTGTGGCTGAGATCGGCGGACAGAGTCTATGTCAGCATGGGCGAATTTGAAGCGAAGACTTTCGAGGATCTCTTTGAGCAGACAAAGGATCTTCCTTGGGAAAATTTCATTACTGAGGAAGGCAGTTTTCCTGTTGTCGGGACATCGGTAAAATCGCAACTCCATAGCGTTCCCGCATGTCAGAGTATCGTCAAAAAAGCTGTTGCAGCCAGACTTGGAGGAGTTTACTCTAAGAAGGTTTTGCCCGAAACAGGGCCTGAGTACAAAATCAGATTCTCGGCATTGAAGAACAGATTTGTCCTGATGATTGATACAAGCGGGCAGGGGCTCCACAAGAGGGGTTACCGAGTTGAAGATGTTGAAGCTCCAATCAAAGAAACCTTGGCAGCTGCAATCGTTCAATTAAGTTTCTATAGACCTGATAAAATCCTTGTAGACACATGTTGTGGCTCTGGAACTATTCCGATCGAAGCTGCGATGATAGCAAGAAATATTGCACCTGGACTTGGCAGGAAGTTCGCATCTTCGGAATGGGAACTAGTAAATGAGAAGATTTGGAAGGACGAAAGGAAGCTCGCTTATGAAGCGGGAGACTATGAGAAGGAAATACATATAAAGGCTATCGACATCGACAAGAAAGCGATTAATGCAGCTAAGATCAATGCTGATGAGGCAGGTTTGCTCGATGACATAGAGTTTGTGTGTATGGATATGCAGAAATGGGAGCCGGAAGGTGATTACGGAGTCATAGTTACAAATCCTCCTTACGGAGAGCGTATCGGCGAGAAGAAGGCTATAGAAAAGATATATGTAAAACTCGCCAAGGCTCTGGCGCAAAATCCGACATGGTCGATGTTCATGATAACCACAGATAAGGGTATTGAGGAAAAGTTCTTCGGTCGCAAGGCAGATAGAAGAAGAAAGCTATATAACGGAAGACTCGAAACACAGCTGTATCAGTATCACGGCGCAAAGCCTAAGAGGGAGAAAAGAGATGATTAAGAAAGAATTCTACTACCCTTCGTCGGACGGAAAAACGAAAATCCATGGAATAAGATGGGAGCCGGAAGCTGAGCCGAGGGCGGTACTTCAGATAATTCACGGAATGGTAGAGTTTATAGACAGATACGATGATTTTGCAAGCTTCTTGGCTGAAAAAGGATTCCTGGTTGTTGGAGAAGATCATCTCGGGCACGGAGAGTCTGTTATTTCAGATGATTACCATGGCTACTTCGGAGACAAAGGTAATGAATGGGTAATAGAAGATATACATCAGCTAAGAAAACTCATTCAGAAAGAATATCCAGAAACACCTTATCTCATGCTTGGACATAGCATGGGCTCTTTTCTTGTAAGACAGTATATAACCGAACGGGAAGCTGGATATGCAGAAGGTCTATCTGGCGTCGTTGTAATGGGTACAGGATGGCAACCGAGACCTTTAATCAAAGCTGGAATGGCGGTATCCAAAATTCTAGGAATAAAGAAAGTCGGAAAAAAAGCACCTATCCTGGATGCTATGGCATTCGGTTCATATCTGAAACGAATTAAAAATCCGAAGACAATACAGGATTGGCTTACTAGAGATGATAATGTCGTCGAATGGTATATGAACGAACCTTGGTGCACTTTCAAATTTACGCCAAACGCTTATTACCACATGTTCGCTGGCATGCTGAAAGCCCACGATGTAGATAGGATGAAAAACCTTCCTGCAGGAATGCCGATACTATTTTGTTCGGGTGCGGAAGATCCTGTCGGTGGATGGGGAGAAGGTGTGCGTAAGGCCTACATGGTATACACCGAAAACACCGAATGCGATACGGATATCAAGCTTTACTACGATGATAGGCACGAGATTTTGAACGAGCTTGACAAAGAAGAAGTATATTCGGATCTTTTAGAATTTCTTGAAACGAGCATTTCATAGACGATGACATATCCAGTTGATCTGATAATTAGAATTATGGTTGCTGCAGTTCTTGCCGTTATCCTTGGAAACGGCAGCGTTGTTGCATTTAATAATATTAAGCCAGAATGGTTTGCTGACTATCCGGATGATACTTCCGATGATAAAGAGAAAGCCGAGAAGAAGGTTCTTCCGCCAAAGCTTATAGAAGCCGACAGTGCTGGTAGACAGAGACTGCCGAGTACTCCGTGGAAATACGCATTTGTAGGATATTTCGGAATAGTCGGGATTTATTTGGCTGTCAGAGGCGGAAGCATGCAATACGAATTGTACGTTATGTGTGTGCTCTTTGTTCTTCTGGAAATGGCAATATCTGATCACCTCTATATGATAGTACCCGATCAGTTCAGCATTGCAATAGCTCTTATGTCGATAGCTTTTGCAGGATATCACGATAAGTGGTGGGAACCTCTTGCCGGAGCGGGGATCGGACTTGCCCTATCTCTTTCGATTCTCGGATTGGGGCTACTCATTTACAAGACAGGCTCAATCGGCGGTGCTGATATCAAGTTCTTTACGTGTATGGGACTCATTGTAGGACGCGGTGGAATCGTCATCATCTTCATACTTACTACAATCCTGTTCGCGATACAATCTGCGATTAAAATTTCAATGAAAAAAGGAACGATTAAAGATTCTTCAGCTATGTTGCCTGCAGGATGCGCGGCCTGCACTATTTATTTCCTATTCCTTTGGAATGTTTGGGAAATCTGGATTCTTTAATAATAAAATTTTAAATATTTATGGGGAAAAACTTACTTATTAAAATAGAATACGACGGTACAAACTTCTCGGGTTGGCAAAAGCAAACAAGCGGAAGGACGGTTCAAGGAGAGATTGAATACGTTCTTAAATATATAGCAGGAGAAGATGTACACATTCACGGTACGAGCAGGACGGATGCAGGAGTTCATGCATTAGTACAATGCGCTTCCTTTGAGTGGAATTCAAACATGCCCTTCGAGAAACTCCCTGAGGTAATGAACAGGCGATTCGGAGCTGGAGGTGAGGGAAGATCTGGTGCACCTGGAGATATAAAAATTCTTTCAATCGAAGAAAAAAACGAAGATTTTCACGCGAGATATTCATGCAAAGGTAAGACATACAGATATATCATCGATAAGACGGGAGATATTTTCATAAGAAACAAAGTATGGCAATATCCCAATGCAATCAATCTCGACATTTCAAGTATGAAAAAAGGCGCTGAATTTATTATCGGGAAACACGATTTTAAATGCTTCGAAACATCGGGCGGAACAAAAAGAGAAACGACGGTCAGAACTATATACGATTTGACTGTTGAAGAAGACGAGAAGAGTATTGTAATTGAAGTTACAGGAGACGGCTTTCTATACAATATGGTTAGAATAATAGTCGGTACTCTGGTAGATGTGGGAGAGGGCAAAAAATCACCTACAGATATCAAGGGTGTAATCGAAAGCCGGGACAGGAGTAATGCTGGTTTTACAGCACCTCCTCAGGGATTGTATCTTAAAGAAATATTTTTTGGAGAGGAAAACATTTGTGTATAAAGTAAGGATTGATAAATTCGAAGGACCTTTCGACTTACTTGTGTATCTGCTGGAAAATGCCAGAATGGATATATACGATATTAAGGTCGCCGAAATCACAGAGCAGTACATAGAATATCTCAAAGAGATGGATGAACTGAATATAGAAGTAAGTAGCGAATTCATCGTCCTTGCGGCTGTTTTGATCAGGATGAAATCCTATATGCTTCTGCCTAGAGTCAAAGACACAGGCGAGATCATGATAGAAGAAGATCCGAGAACGGAGCTTGCCGGAAGACTTATCGAGTATGTTAGGATCAAAAAAATCGCATCAATGCTTAAGGAGTGCGAAGAGGCAAATCTATCTATTTATGAGAAGCCTGCAGAAGACATATCTAAATATTTGGACGATCCTGATGAAATCCTCATGGCGAGCGAGGAGCAGATGATAAATGCTTTTATCCTCTTCCTTACAAAAAAGAAAAAGGTCGAAGAAGTTACGACTCGTTATCAAAGCGTTCGAAGACAGAGGGACACGATTGAATCGAGGATTGGCTATATGGTCAAAAAACTCGACTCCAAGTTCAAAGAAGGAAGGGGAAGAGTGCCATTTAGAGAACTTTTGCCCGACGATGCCGATAAGTACGATGTGACTATATCGTTTATGTCGCTACTTTCGATGATTAAACAGCAAACATGCGACGCCGAACAGGATAAGAACTTTGGCTCGATAACCGTTACCAGGAAGGAGATACAGGATGTACAGCAATAAAACTATGAAATCCGCTCTTGAGACTATGATGTTCATGTGGGGCGAGCCTCTCGAAGTAAAGGATGCGGCACAGGTTCTTGATGCCGAGGTGAGTGTTGTCAGAAATCTCTTGAAGGAATTGAAGGCGGAATATGAACAGGAAGGTCGTGGCATAAGAATACGCCAGGTCGAAGACTCCTTCGGA
Source organism: uncultured Mogibacterium sp. (assembly GCA_964346775.1). Taxonomy (GTDB): domain Bacteria; phylum Bacillota; class Clostridia; order Peptostreptococcales; family Anaerovoracaceae; genus Crickella. Next base: position 777 of record CAYFWG010000053.1, on the reverse strand, counting down.
TACGTGACTTTTTCGGAAAACGAAATCTTTATAGAGAAGCTTTGCACTCCGGTAAGGGTAAAGAGATTGTCACAGGCGGCACTCGAGGCACTTGCGATAATTGCATATAGGCAACCTGTCACAAGGTCAGAGGTAGACTCGATAAGAGGAATTAAAAGCGAGAGAGTAATTGATGGACTTTTGGATAAAGGGCTTATAGAGGTTACGGGAAGGTCGGATGGTATAGGAAGACCGCTTATATATGCAACCACCAAGGAGTTTCTCAAAAAATTCGGGTTTGAATCTTTGAAGGATTTGCCTGAAGTAGCAGAATACGATGAGCTTAGAAGAAATCCTGATGAAGAGGAAATCGAAGGCCAACTCAGTATTGAATTTTAGGAAGAAAAAATGAGAATAAATAAATATATTGCAGCAGCAGGAATCACAAGCAGAAGAAAAGCTGACGAGATGATCGAAGAGGGAAGAGTTCGGGTTAACGGGCAGATTCTTCGCAATCCAGGCTATTATGTTAATGAGGACGACCGAATCGAGGTGGATGGGAATCCGATCGAGCCAGAGAAGAAAAAAGTATACTACCTTTTAAATAAGCCTACAGGCTATGTGACATCGACTTATGATAAAGAAGGTAGACCGACCGTGATGGAACTGATTCCAGATAGCATGAGGGTTTTTCCTGTAGGTAGATTGGACTATAATACTTCAGGCTTGCTGATAATGACTAACGACGGTGATCTGTCGAATAAACTTATGCACCCATCCAAGGAGTTCGACAAGAAA